>CAMTXD010000087.1:0-20550 GCA_947085625.1 uncultured Gallionellaceae bacterium
GCCCGGCCTGAGTCCGCGCGCACGGCAACTTGCCGTTGGCTGGCGCGCCAGCCTGGGCAATGATGATGCGGTGTTACGCGCGGCCATCACCCACAACAGCCGCGAAAACTTCTCCTACACGCTGGAGCCGCCGCCGCTACCGAGCAACAATACAGTGGACGACTTCCTGTTCGAAACGCGCCAGGGTTTCTGCGAACACTACGCCTCCAGCTTCGTCTTCCTGATGCGCGCGGCCGGCATTCCGGCGCGCGTGGTGACCGGCTATCATGGCGCCGAATATAACGACTTGGGTAATTATTACATCGTGCGCCAGTCCGCTGCTCATGCCTGGGCCGAGGTGTGGTTGCGTGAGCGCGGCTGGGTGCGCATAGACCCCACTGCCGCCATTTCTCCAGAGCGGGTACTAAGCGGCCTAGCCGCCGCCATGCCGGACAGCACGGCGCTGCCCTTTTTTGCGCGTACACAATCTCCTTGGCTGCGCAGCCTGCGCTTCAACTTGGATGCGCTGGCCAACCAGTGGAACCAGTGGGTGCTGGGCTATGACACGGAACGGCAGTTTGGCTTACTCACCCGGCTCGGCATGGGATCGGTCACCTGGCAGAAAATGGCGCTCACCATGTTGGCTGGCGTGGCGCTGCTGGTCGGACTGTTTACCCTGTTCATGCTGCGCCGGCTGGCAGTGCGCCACACCGACCAGGTGCAGCGCCTATATCTGAAATTTTGCCGCAAACTGGAAAAAGCGGGCATAACTCGCGCCGCGCACGAAGGGCCGCAGGATTTTGCCGCGCGTGCGGCACAGATGAAACCGCAACGGGCATCCGCCATTGAGGACATCACTGCGCGTTATGTCGCGCTGCGCTATAACCCCTCCCAACCTCCCCTTGTCAGGGGAGGCTATATTGCTCCTCCCCTGACAAGGGGAGGCCGGGAGGGGTTTGAAACGACGGAAGCGCTGCGCGCCTTACGGCGCGCGGTTGCTTCATTCAAGTTATAATCTGCGCACATTAACAGCTCACACCCACCATGCAAATTACCCGCAGATTGGAATTCGACGCCGGTCACCGCATCCCCAGCCACACCAGCCAGTGCCGCCATCTGCACGGCCACCGCTACACCATCGAGATCACCCTGTCCGGTGAAATCATCACCGCCGAAGGCATATCCGAACAAGGCATGGTCATGGACTACTCAGAAGTGAAGCGCATCGCCAAGGAGCAACTGGTGGATACGTGGGACCACGCCTTCCTGGTGTATCGCGGCGACCATGATGTGCTGGCTTTCCTGAACTCGCTACCCAACCACAAGACAGTGATTATGGACGCGCCACCCACCGCAGAAAATCTTGCTCTGCTGGCGTTCAAGCTACTAGCCAGCGCCTACCACCATAGCTACGGCAACCACCTGCAACTGGAGCGCGTGCGCATTTATGAGACGCCGAACAACTGGGCGGATTGCTTGCGCGGGAAATAAATAACTGGCGAGCTGTGAGCTTCGCACTCATGGCCAATTGCTCGTCGGCAGCTTTCAAGACTGCTGGTTACGGCTAGTTCGGCTGGTCGCGCAATAACTCAAGCAGTCTTTTTTGCGGCAAAGGCTTGTGGTACAGATAGCCCTGCATGGTCAGGCACCCGGCATTTTCCAGGTAGCGTTCCTGAACCGGGGTTTCAACACCCTCGGCGACCAGATTCAGACGTAAGCCTTTCGCGATCGAGATGATGGCAAGCACCACCGGAAATTGCGAACTGTCGTCCTGGATTTCCATGACAAACGAGCGATCGATCTTGATGGTATGAATCGGGAATCGATGTAGATAGGACAATGAGGAGTAGCCGGTTCCAAAGTCGTCGATGGCAACACTGACCCCGAGCTGACAGAGATTGTTGAGCTGTTCAATGGCAGTCTGCGGGTTGTGTATGCAGATGTTTTCGGTTACTTCAACTTCGATCTGGGACGGCGCGATCTGGTGGCGCGCGAGCGCACTCTGGAGTTTCTCAAAGAAGTCGCCGCGGTCGAGGTACTGCGGAGAAAGATTCAGTGACAGCCGCACGGACTCGCCACCTTGCGCATTCCAGGCCAGCAGGTCCAGGCAAATGACCTCAAGCATCCAGTCGGTGATGGGAATAATCAAACCATTTTCCTCTGCAAATGGCAAGAAATCGCCAGCGCTGAGGAAGCCGCGCTCAGGATGGTTCCAGCGCATCAAGGCCTCGGCCCCAACTATTTTTCGCGTCTTGACATCCACTTGCGGCTGGTAGTACATCTCCAGTTCGCCATGTTCCAGTGCCATTCGCAAACCATGCTCCAGCGCAATTTTCTGGCAGGACGCATCCAACATTGAATGCTCGAAAAAGAAGTGGCCATCCTTGCCCTCTGCCTTCATGTGGTACATCGCAATATCGGAGTTCCTGATCAGCTCATCCACCGATTCACCGTCAGCCGGATAAGTGGCGATACCGATACTGGACGAGATGTGGACCGACTGCACCCCGAGCTGGAACGGCAGCCGCAAACACGCCAGAAATTTTTCTGCAATCCGCACGGCATCCTGTCGATCATTCAACTCTGGCAGGACGACGGTGAATTCATCGCCTCCAAGTCGCGCCAGTGTGTCGCCACTGCGCAGGCAGGCTTTGAGGCGCACGGCAGCCTGCTGCAACAATTTATCGCCAACCGCGTGCCCCAGCGTGTCGTTCACCAGCTTGAAACGATCCAGATCGATAAACATGACGGCCAGTCCCGTGTCGTTTCGCTTGGCCTGCAGCACGGCCAGGCTCAAGCGGTCTTTGAACAATACCCGGTTCGGCAGGTTGGTCAGGATGTCGTGATAGGCCTGGTAGGTGATCAGATCGTCCGCCCGCTTGCGATCGCTGATGTCACGCGCCACGCCATAGGTGCCAAGCAGTTCAGGTCGGCTCAAGTCAGGTCCCTGTGACTTCTGCTCGGCACTGATGGCAATGCTCATCAATTCATGGCTGAACGTACGTGCTTCAGCATCGACATGGCGTGACTTGAGCCGCAGCTCAACGTTGCGAGACGGACGCTGGTCACCCCGTCCCTCATTGAAGATATAATTTGCCCGGGCCAAGTCTTCGTCATGAATGAGCACCGAGTAATGCTGGCCGATAAGCTCATCGCGACAAAAACCCAACAACTGCTGCACCCGGTCATTGACAAAGGTAAAGCGGCCTAGGTGATCCAGCGTGTAGATGATGTCGGGTGAACTATCAACCAGGTAGCGGTACTTTCGTTCGGAGCTTTCAAGTTGCCAGGCGATATGCCGATTTTCAGCCTGCAACCGGCGTTGCTGCAAGGCGTTATCAACCGTCTTGAGTAGTTCTTCCGGGGTGTAGGGCTTACGCAGGTAATCGTAAGCCCCGCGTTTGAGCGCACCAATCGCGGCGTCGATATCCAAATTGCCGCTGGTAACAATTATATTCGCACCCGTTGGCTGGGTGTTCATGAAATCCATGATCTCGTGGCCGCTGATATCCGGCAGACGCAAGTCCAGAATGACCAAATCGAACGAACCCTGGCTGAGATGTCGAATCGCCTCACTGCCGCTGGCGGCGCACGTCAGGACAAAGCCCCAACCCTTGAGCAATTCGCTCTGGCTGCTGAGTAACCTCGGTTCATCATCCACCAGCAACACCTGGGCAGGCGACTCTGCCGTCGCAGGTGCAGATCCACCGTAAGCAGCAAAACTGACAGCCAAGGGAGTTAGGCTGCCACCCGCCATCACAGCGACATCATGTCTCATGCCAACGCCCTGGTGGATACAGGCGCGACACCCTGCGCCACTACGTTTCGGGCGGGCAAGAGGAGTTCAAAAACGGTACCGGCCTGGGTGCTTCGGCAGCTGATCAGTCCATTGAGCCGCTTGACCAGGCCATGAACAATACTCAAACCAATGCCACGATTCTGGCCCGCTTTGGTGCTGCGCACTGGCGTAAACAGCTTTGCCAGCACGTCTGCCGGAATGCCAGGCCCGTTGTCCTTGATGCATAACTCAAAAAACACACGTCCATCGCGATCCACACGGCGGTTGTTATTGATCTCGATGTGGCCGCCCTTGGGCATAGCCTCGACGGCATTCTTCAGCAGATTCACCAAAATCTGCTTGAGGATGTCAGCCGACCCATCGATCTCGCCGGGCTGTTCCGCCGTCCGCGCGTTGATCTGGATCGAGGGTGGCAAGAATTTACTTTCGCGAAACAAGCGCACTATGTCACTGACGACGCGGTTGATGTCGGTCACGCGATCCTGAATTTTTGGAGCGACCCCGGCAAATTCGCTCATGATGTTGCCCACTCGGTCAATCTCTTCATTCAAAATCGACAGCTCGTCCGCCACCGGCTCTTGCCGGGTCAATTTTCCGTCCAGTATGCCGAGATAATTCTTGATGATTGCCAGCGGGTTGTTGACCTCATGGATCACTCGGAGGGCGCTTTCTCGATAGCCTTCCTTCAAGCTGGCAATGCGCTGATCAATTTCGCCGCGATCACGGGTAGCCGCTGCTAGCGCCGTGGCCGCCTGCGTGCCAAAGGACTGCAGAAATCTCTCACGACGCTTCAAATCTGCGAGCCGCCATGCCGCGACGCCACCCACCAGCATCCCTAGGCACCGTGACCCGCTTGCGATGGGCACACAGACCAGGCACTCGGCCTCAAAAATACGAAGCAGTTGTTCTTCAGGAAGGCTGAGCAGACCATGGTTGCGTTCGAGAAAAACTGTACGTCTTTGCAGCGCAGCCGCCGCAATGCCGCCGCCTCCGGCCAGCGTGACGGTAAACTCCGCCAGCCGTTGCCGTTGCTCACCCACTGACACGCCCACCAGCGCTTGGCCACTTCCGTTCATCAACAAGATGATCGTATCTTCCAGATCAAAAAGGAGACGCGCGTTTTGCCGAACCACGTCAAACAGTTGAGCGTCACCCTTTTGGCGGGTATACGACTGCCCAAGCTCTGTCATCAGCGCCATATTGCGAACTTCCTCGGTCAGTCGGTCCTGGGCCAAATTCAGCACCGGTGGCGCCACAGGCGCGCAGGCCGCGGGTGCCACCAAGTCATTGACGCCCGATAAATCAATCCCCAAGTAGTCGGCTGCCTTTTTTACCTGGGCTGCAGCCCCATGCGCAATACCCAACAGGTCTTCCATCCCGATCTGGCACAGTGAACCCGCATCTGCCGCAAGGGGGGTCTCAGGTTCATGGCTGCTCATCCAATGCGCCAGATGGACGATACGGATCAGGGGATGGGCGCCTTCAAGGCGTGCCGCCGACTCGTGGTGGTAAAGCACGCTGTCCGCCATGAACGAGTCCAGGTTCCAGCGTTCGATTAACCAGGCACCAGCGTCAGCATGAGAGATATGAAGGGTACTTTGCTCAACCGCGCACAGGTATTCGTTGTCTTGCGCCAGAAAATTAACCGCGTACTCATTGGGTGCTGCGGCCAATAAGGCCAAACGCCCCACATCATGCAGCAGACCTGCAAGATAGGCCTCTTCAGCTTGGGGATAGCCGATTTTTTTTGCAATCTCGCGCGCCATGACGGCGGTGGTCAAAGAGTGCTTCCAGAAAGGACGCAGATCGATGCTGCCGGTGTGGGGGAAACCGGTGAAGGTCTGAAACACTGACTCGCTGATGACCAGGGTCTTGATTATGTCAGCGCCCAGGACGTCAAGCGCCTGACCCAGCCCGACTTTTCGGCCGCCGCGATGGTAAGCAGCGCTATTGGCAACGCTCAGGACCTTGGTGGTCATGCCAGCATCGTTGGCGATCAGTTTGACCAGCTCGGTCATGCCCGCTTCGTCGGCCTGGCATAGTTCGATCAACTTGAGGAGAATCTGCGGCATCAACGGCAATCGGGCCACGAGTAGCTGATTGCGGATATCCTGATTGTTTGGGGTCATTTTTTACGGATGCTATTGCCAATAAATTGTCAGAAAATAAACGAATAAACGGGACCAAAAACATCAAAAATGATAGGCAATCCAACGCCACTTTGTGAAGTATCCCGTGCTTTTCATTTGTAGTCAATCTTGTCCATTTAAAAATGTCCGCCTATTGGTTTTTAACAGGCGCTAAGTTTAATCACTCAGGGGACATTACTACTTTGCGCTAACAGGTTCGGCACCGATACGGTCATGCTTGGGCTAGAAGAACGCAGCATCCCCTACCTGTTCAAATTGCGCCTGACCAAAAACGTCAAACGCTACATACCGAAGATATTCTGGGCAGAAAGTTGGGCGGATGCTGGGCAAGGCTGGGCAAGGCTGGGAAGGGCGTGAGGGCGAGTTGGCGTTGACCGAATGGGATCAATCACGGAGCGTAGTCGTGCTGCGTCGTACGCCAATTGGAGAGGGGGTGCTGGCAGACAATGCAAGGCAAATGGATTGGGGTTTGTCGAGTCAGAGATTGCCGCCAAATGCTACGAATATGCGGTTCTGGTCACCGATTTGAGCTACGACCTTGCGGCCCTGGCGCAACTCTACCGGGATCGGGCCGATTCGGAGAACACCTTTGACGAGCTGAAGAACCAGTGGGGCTGGGGCGGCTTTACCACCCAGGACATCAAGCGCTGTCGCCTGTCGGCGATGGGGGTGGCGCTGGCCTACAACTGGTGGAGTTTGTTCCTGCGTTTGGCTAATCCGAAAGCACGCATGGAAGCGATCACCTCGCGCCCATTGCTGCCCTCAGGTGTGGGGCGCAAGACCACTTATGCCGGAGCGCAACATCTGACCATTGCCCCAATGCACGGTAAAGCCAGTCAGGCCATCTCGTTGCTGACCAAAGTCAGCCTGTTACTGAAAGGATGCGTGCGCATTGCGGAGCAATCACCGCTTAAATCGGTCTGGTTTCAGGTGTGCGAACACATCGCTAAACTTGTTACGGGATTTAACTGGCTGGAACCACCTGAATCGCGGTTGCAATTAGCGGTAATTTTGATTTGATCGCCGGATTTAGGATGAATGCCCGGCTCAAAAAACATCTGGAACAAAGTAGCACCGACGATGACATGTTCGAAGGATTCGGCATGGGCGCCGGGTTGCCGGTTCTTTTCGGCGCGGGGAGCAAGCAAAGCCTCTCTCAGTTGAGTATGAGTAGCAGCCGGCAGATGAAGGGGTTCTCTGGACTCAAGGAGGGGCTGGAAAGACTGGGTGGTAACAGGCTAGGCATTGGCAAGCTCCACGCCAGCTGCGGAGATATCGTCCGCGTCTGCAAGGTGGCCAAGACATTTGTTTGGATATTTTTTCATTGTGAGCGTGCTATCATGTAACCATATAATGTGACCATATAATGTGACCATTAGGAGAATGTAATGCAAACTACCATTGGTGCAGGAGACTTCAAGGCAAAGTGTTTGAAACTTTTGAGCGATGTAGCGGAACACCGCGAATCTCTGGTGATTACCAAGCGCGGCAAGCCAATTGCCAAACTGGTTCCTGTTGAACCCGAGCAGCCGCTGTTTGGGGCGCTGCGCGGAAGCGTCGTCGAAGAAGTTGACATCGTTTCCCCGCTTGACGTGGAGTGGGTGGCAACACGGTGAGCCTTGTGCTATTGGATACCCATGCGTGGGTGTGGCTGCTCAATGGCGATCCGAAAATTGGCCGGAAGGCGCGGGATGCCATCGAACATTCTTTGTCCGATGAGGCGGTGTTGTTGTCCGCCATTTCTCCCTGGGAAGTTGCCATGCTGGTCAGCAAGGGGCGGCTTGCGCTGGATCGTGATATCGGTGAATGGGTGCAGGCGGCTGTCGGTCTTACCGGCATTCGTGTCGAGCCTATCTCCCCTGAAATCGCAGTTGCCAGCACGCGCCTTCCGGGGAGCATACACGCCGATCCCGCCGACCGGTTGATCGTGGCAACAGCCCGGCATCTCGGCGCAGTATTGGTAACAGACGACCGGTTGCTGCTTGACTATGCAGCCACGGGGCACTTGAAGGTAATGAAGGCGGGACGATAGTATTTTTAAAGGTGCCCTAAAGCCACTGAAAATATGGATAAACAATGTTCATGCTGTTCAACAGCACGATGACCTGGCTGCGCCAGTACTTCGTGCTGCACACCGGCAACCGCATCGATGCGGTGCTGGGCAGCCAGGTGTTCCGTCACTTGTTGCACTTGCCGCTGCCGTATTTTGAACACCGCCCCACCGGCACCCTGGTCGCACGGCTGCAAGGCGTCGAAACGGTGCGCGAATTCATCTTGGGGGCGGCCGTCATACTGTTGCTCGACCTGCCGTTCCTGTTCATCTTTCTCGCCGTGATGTTCTGGTATGGCTGACAGCTCGCCTTCCAGATGTTCGCCTCGCGCATGAGCCAGCCGATGCTGCGCCTCGCCGGGCTGTGGCAGGAATTCCAGCAGGCCGACATTGCCGTCAAACGTCTGAGCGATCTGATGGATGCGCCCGCCGAACCGCATACGCTGGTTCCCGCCCGCGCCCGCAGTGGGACAGGGGGCGCGTCGAACTTAAGGACGTCAGCTTCCGCTACAGCAACAAACACCCCTATTTGTACCGCAACCTTAATCTGGTTCTGCCGACAGGCAAACTCACCGTGCTGATGGGACCCTCCGGTTGCGGCAAGAGCACGCTGGCCAAGATGCTGCAAGGTTTCTACTGGCCGACGACTGACGGCAGCATCCTGCTCGACGGCTACGACATTCGCCATCTCGCCGCCAACGAACTGCGCGCCAACTTCGGCGTGGTGCCGCAGGAAACGCGATTGTTCTCCGGCACGCTCTACGACAACCTGCAACTGGCCAATCCCCACTCCAGCTTCGACGAAGCCGTGAGCAGCCTCGATAGCAGACCGCCGAACACTTCGCCCACACCGTCAACAAACTCAAGGGCAAAGTCACCATGCTGTTCATCACCCACCAGTTGCCCAAGGCGTTGCAGGTGGACGAGGTGCTGAAGTTCGGGATGCCGGAGGTGAAGGAAGAAGCGAATGCGGTGAATACCTTGTAATGGGCGCAGGGTAGAACACGCCGCAGTTTCGCGGAATGACTGAGTTGCACGGATGATTTTGCTTATCGGTGATTTTACCAAGGGATAAATTTAGTTGCAGCAACCCTGCGTTTCTGGTATTAAATCGCGCTTTGAATTTTGTTCACCCTATTTTTGCATGTTTCTGGAGATATTTGATGTCGGTACAAACTACCAAGCAAGCGCAACCCCCCAAGCCCGTTGTTCCATACAAAATCAGAAAGGGAGAGGCTTACATGAGCCCTAAACAACTGGAACATTTTCGCGCCATCCTGAACAACATCAAGCTCGGGCTGGGTGAAGACATAGACCGTGCGGTGCATACCATGCAGGATGAGGCCACCGTGTTTGCCGACCCGAATGACCGCGCCAGCCAGGAATCGGACATGGCGCTGGAGCTGCGCAACCGTGACCGCGAGCGCAAGCTGATTAAGAAGATAGACGAAATGCTGGCCAAAATAGACAGCGGCGATTACGGTTATTGCGATAATTGCGGCGTGGAAATAGGACTTAACCGCCTGGAAGCACGGCCGACCGCAACCCTGTGCATAGACTGCAAGACGCTGGACGAAATCCGCGAAAAGCAAGTGGCTAAATAAACATCTGTCCACGAACAAAGCATAGCAAAACTTTGCATAGAAGCCCCTTCAGCAGCACCCTCCATTTTAAAGGGGGGGTGCTGCTGAAGCTGTACATTATTGTGCATTATTCAGAGATATAAATAAAAATGAGCACCCTGTAACAGGTGCTCATTTTTATTGCATGATTGGCGTCCCCAACGAGATTCGAACTCGTGTTATCGCCGTGAAAGGGCGGTGTCCTAGGCCTCTAGACGATGGGGACTAAAGGGCTTGGTGCTGCGTTTTTGGTGGAGATAAGCGGGATCGAACCGCTGACCTCTTGCATGCCATGCAAGCGCTCTCCCAGCTGAGCTATACCCCCAAAAAGAGCGCGCATTATAATGATCGGCTCCCCCCTTGTAAAGGGCACCTCTAAAACAGGGCACCTCTAAAGCAATGTTAGCGCAAATGTGGCGCCATGCGCGCTAACACCGTCTCACGTGGAAACAGCGCCACCACTGCATCTACCGAAGGGGTCTGGGTTTGACCAGTGAGCATGACGCGCAACGGCATCGCCACCTTGGGCATTTTCAAACCATGCTTGCCGACTATTTCCTTGATCGCCGCTCCGATCGCCGCCGCTTCCCACGTTATGTCCTTGAGACGTTCTGCCAGCTCATGCAAGGCGGGCAGCGCTTCGGTGGATAGCTGGGCATTCAGCAATTCCTGGTTGGGATGCAGGGCTATGTAAAACACTTCCGCCGCATCGGCCAGCTCGTTCAGCGTCACGACCCGCTCTTTATACAGGGCAATGATGGCTTCCAGCGCGGGCGTGGCGCTCACCGCCACGCCGCGCGCTGCTAGACGCGGTCGCACCAATGCAGCCAGCCGCGCATTGTCGGCTTGCTTCAGATAATGCTGGTTGAGCCAGTTTAATTTTTCAGTATTGAACTGCGCCGCAGAGGGCGTAATGTGGTCGAGGTCGAACCAGGCGCAAAACTGCTCCACTGAAAAAACCTCTTCATTGCCGTGTGACCATCCCAGGCGCGCCAGATAGTTGATTACCGCCTCCGGCAGATAACCGTCCTCATCATATTGCATCACGCTGACCGCGCCGTGACGCTTGGACAGCTTCTGCCCGTCGTCGCCCAGGATCATGGATAGGTGCGCATAGTGCGGCACGGTGGCGCCCAGGGCCTTGAGGATATTGATCTGGCGTGGGGTATTGTTGACATGGTCGTCGCCGCGTATCACGTGCGTGATGGCCATGTCCCAGTCATCCACCACTACACAAAAATTATAGGTGGGCGTGCCATCGGCACGCGCCAGGATGAGATCATCCAGTTCGTTGTTGTTGAAACCGATATAGCCCTTCACCAAGTCTTTCCAGCCGACCATGCCTTGAGCGGGATTCTTGAAACGCACCACCGGGGTCACCCCCACAGGCGGTTCAGGCAACACCTTGCCCGGTTCCGGACGCCAGCGACAGTCGTAACGCGGCTTCTCGCCGCGCATACGCTGCGCCTCACGCATGGCATCCAGCTCCGCCGACTGTGTGTAGCAATAATAGGCCAGCCCCTGCGCCAGCAAGTGCTGAATCACCTCCCGGTAGCGCTCCATGCGCTGCGTCTGGTAAAACGGGCCTTCGTCGTAACCCAGATTCAGCCATGCCATCCCGTCCAATATGGCCTGCACCGCCTCAGGCGTGGAGCGCTGCACATCGCTATCTTCGATACGCAGAATAAAAGTGCCGCCGTGCTTGCGGGCGTAAGCCCAGGAGAATAGCGCCGTGCGTGCGCCGCCGATGTGCAGATAGCCTGTTGGACTGGGCGCGAAGCGTGTACGGTTGGTCATGATTCAAGTCAGAAACTGAAGAGCGCGCATTTTACGCCACCTTGCCGCTTGTGCTACAGACAATTGACCAGCCGAAACGCGATATGATTTAATTCCAGCCCTCAATGGGCGGCTAGCTCAGTGGTAGAGCACTGCCTTCACACGGCAGGGACCACTGGTTCGAACCCAGTACCGCCCACCAGATGTATCACAGGGGATATATTACAGGGACACAAGCAATCCCGGCTTCCCGTTGTCAGCATTTCTGCCATTGAACAGGGTTCAATTCGAAATCGGCTCCTGTGCCTAGCAGGCCGAACTTAGCATTGATTATATTAGGTATATTACATATTACCGACTGAATTGCTGCCTTTCCTGTTGCCTTGGTTAATCCGCACGCTCAAAATGAGGACCATCTTTAAAGTTGTCAGGCTTTGTCCAGTCTTTGTCGAAGTTCCCTCCCCAGCGATTCTTTGGGGATAGGCTCTCCCAGTACCTACCGATTGGCTCCATCTCTTTGATAGTTGCAAGATATACGCCATTCAAAAAGAAATTTAAATCCTGCGCCATGCGTACAATGTGGCGGGAGTTCATTGTTTTGCTGCGACCTGTTTTAACGTAGATCGCCTGCATCTCGACTGGTCGCGCCAATTCCCCTCCAGTCACGACATAACCTTGCTCGGTAGCCCACACTACCAGTCGTCCTATATCAAGCAGGAAGGCGGCTTGCGCGGCGACCTTGCTCATCATGAACCTCCCGACATTTTGGACAGCCGTTCGTTCGCCGTCTTTGAACCTTGCGAAGAGCCGAAGAAGTACCCCAGCACCAGCGTCATCATACTGACCGCAGCCATGCGCACGTCAGCCTCAATTGAGAGCAGCAGGATGGCCGTGCCGCCGAACATAACCACGAGCGCTAGCACCGGCATGATGTTCTGGTTCAGGAGGCTGGTGGACTTGGATAGTTCAACGCCCAGGTTGCGCGCGTCCTTGGTGTTCCCTATGTGCGTCTCCAACTCCCTCAGTTCCAGTTCTGCATGGCGGATCTGCGCGTCAATCAGAAACTCCTCATGCTCCATCTCGGCGCGCTTTAGTTCGGCCAGCAGTTCAGGGGTTAGCTGTGCCGCATCGTCCGGTATCTTGATCCCCAGCTTATCCTCGATGACTTCTTTTCCCTTCGTTTTTATGGCGTTGGCAAGAAGTGACATCCCGGAGGATGCGAGGGAGGTTAAGAGCGGCGTGATCAGCAATGGTATGGGCATTATTTCTCCTTGGTTTATTTTTCAATCAAGCCGCGCTTTATCATGCGTTCATGTTCTTTTTTGAAGTCGTTGGACAGCGCAATCTGACTGGCCTGTATACGCTTCACGCTCGCGGTCTTGGCGTTGCGGTATGCGTCAGATTCCTCCTCGCGCAACCTCTTCATCTGCTTGGTGTAGTCAACCACTGAGTCGCGCGCCTTGTTTTTGCCGAAGAACTCTTTTTGCTTTCTTTGCTGCGCGGTTGCTTGGCTCTTCACGTCGTTGGCAAGCTCGTAGAATCTACTGCGATGCTCCTCTATATCCAGCTCCCCGTAGAAGCGTTTAATGATTGGGGTTTTCTCTGCGTCGAACTCGCCTTTTCCGCCAGCCATCAGCGCATCAGCACTACCGGCAAGGAACGTTCCGAGGCCGCCAGTAATGTACTGGGTCATCATTTTTAGCGTCTCGGGCGACACGTCCGCACCAATGTATTCCAATCCGCCAGCCGTCTTGTCGAATACCCCATCGCGCGTATTCTTGCTCATCGCATCACGGTCTGGCATATCTTCGTTGAACTTCGGCACAAGGTCTGAGCCGAAGCTATTACGGTTGACGGCTGACATCGCAAGCGGCTTTACTATGGTTGGAGCAGCGGAAACCAGCACACTCTTCACGTCACTGTTGCCATCATGAATCGGGCTGCCAAGCGGGGAGAAGTGCGTAAGAGTAGCGTCCGCTATTTGAATCGCGGTATGCATCACAGTATGTCGACCTTTTATCAGGTTGCCTACAGCTCGACCCGTCACGAAGAAAAAGCCCAATCCATACGCAAGCGGAAGGGCGAGGTATGCGTTATCCCAAAGTTTGATTGTCGCGCTGGTTGATTTAACGTGTTCTGGCAGCAGGTCTTCGTCTTCATCGTCAGTCATCAGAGCAGTCATCATGCCAAGCCCGAACAGCGTACCCATAATCGCCCTGACCTGGTGCTTATGCTTGCTGGACATCGCCGCCCGGTAAATGTTCTGTGTGCCTTGCACGCTCGCATTCCAAAAGAGGTACAGCGAGTTTAGGCTGCGGGTTGCCTCGCCCTTGCGGTTGAAATTCACAGTCAGGTTTTTGGCAATGCGCGAGGCCTCGGCCAGCACCTTTGGGGTTGCGCTCGAGAGTCCGCCGTTATCGTCGACGTACTGCCGGAAGGCGGATAGTCGCATCATGTTTTCAAAGCCGCCATTCAACGATTCGACAACATCTATCAAGCCGTTGTTGTACGCACGGTGCGCCGCCAGACCTAGCGCCTTGCCAGCGCCGCGCCGCCTGTACATATCTAGGAACGTCTGGCCACCAACGCGGGACATCAGTTCTTCCAGCTTCTCCTGCTTGGCTTCCACAACGTCTGTGGAGTAGAAGGCCATCATCGCGCCATTATCTCGGTAGGCATCGATGTACTTCTTCCACGCCCCAGTTGATGACCCGCGTTTCATCGATTCACGGTAGGCGGCCCTCCAAGCGCCAGACGTGTGGCGCAACATCTTTACCGCCGCGACAGCGCCCATTTCAGCCGTGCCAACTGTCAGGCCTGTGAGAATATCGCGCAAGCCGTTTACTAAAATAAACGCAGGGTTCTTTTGGGTATAGGTCTGGCGTAGGACGTTGTTTACGTCATTGGCAAGCGTCAGAACCATATTCAGCTTCTCCTGACCAATATTATTGTAGGCCCGCGCCAGCAGCTTGTCGTTAAGCTGAATGCGCACCTCCTTGCCGCCCTCAATAAAACGCACCTCATTCTCGTTATCGAATGTGGCTTGCATCATCTTGACGTGCCCATTTACCAACGATGGCTTCTTCGGCGGCACATCAACTGTCCATAGCGTTGGGTCAGGGTTGGCCTCGGCCAAGTTGCGCACATAGCGCCCAACATTGGTTTTCTCCGCCAGAATTATTGCCATTTCGTAATCGCGGATGATATTCTCTACCGCCTGCCCAGCTTGCGATATCCGGCCAAAGGCGTGTTTGCTGAAGCGCGAAGGTGTCGAATACCCAGCGCCTGCACCGCCGGTTCTATTACCCTCCTCGTCGATGGTCTCGAACCCTTTGTAGGGGACATAAAATCCAAAGTCACGCCCGAGGTCGGCGGCCTGCCCTTCCGTCATCACGCCACCCTGTACTAAAACGGACAGCTTGCGCTCCGTCAGTTTTTGAATGTCACGCGCCAGCGCATCAAAGGCGGCGAAATCGGGGCGCTTCTTGTAGTCCGCGATAATCGTTGCGGCGTCTATGTCCCTCATTCCTGACCCGTTGTCAGGCATGTCTGCCCGGATTGTCTGAATGTAAGCGTTGCGGTCTTTTGCCCCGAGCGCCAGCAGGTAAGTGCCAACTTCCTCAAGATTGGTTTTTATATCGGCCATGCGCTTTAGCAGCGGCTTAACGGTCTCGTGCGTGAACTTGTCGATGCGGTTGCCTGCACGAGAACCCATGCGCTCCATTGCGTGATAAACGTCTTGGTCAAGCTCTAGCGTACCGCCCTGCTCTTTAATCTGACGCTGCACCTTAGCCCATCGGTTCATCCCGTCTTGCTGCGAACGCTGGATACGCTCTATTTTGGTTTCTGGGTCGATGTTGAAACCTTTGCGGGCGCGGATAGATTGCTGCGGCCTGCTTGGCTCAGATGGAGCTTTGCTCGCCATCGCAACTCCGCCTCTGGCTTCCGGCACAACATCCACGGCACGTTTCAGCGCATCACTCGCCATAGCGATAATGTCGCCCTCGGAGAGCTCAAGGTTGAAGCCAAGCTTACGGAGTTGCGCACGGAACCAAGCGAAAAAGCGTTGTGCTAGTGAGTTCGTGGGGTTTTGTTCGGTAAAATACGCCAGCATTTCATGAGTGACATCCTCTGGCGCGGTGTCTTTAGGTACACGGTCAAACGCTTCCTGCATCTTCACGTTGCCGTTCTTGCGCATGACCTCTGCTTGGTTGAGGATGGCCTTGAACTCTTTATCGTTCTTCCCGAGCTTGAGAACATGGACGGAAATTTCGTGTGTCAGCAAGCCAAGTATCTGCTTATCTGTCCAGTCGGCAGGAATATTGTCAGAAATTAGGTGGACTGTGCCGTCCTTGGGGTCAACGTAGGCGCGGATGGTTCCGCTTTTGGAGTCGTCGCGAGAAAATAAGGCTTTTAGGTTCTCGGGAGAACGTACATCCCCCCAGCGCAGAACGTTCTCCAGTATTCCGCTTCTCCCTGAGGATTCATCTTTGCGGCCTTCTGATATAAGGGACTTGAGGAAAACAACTCTACGCGCCGTGCTTGCTCCAATAAGCGCCGCTCCTCCGACATTACCGGCCATGGCAGCCCCAGTGATGGGTTGGCCAGAACTTCCGGTGAATTTTTCAAGTCGAAAATCGTATCCATAATCCTTAAGAGCGGGCGCTCTCCGTAATGAGGTAGTGACAAAACTATAGATCAAGGCTTCTATTTTGTCAATGTCAGTACCGCTCCAATCAAGCGGCTCAATGCCGTGAGCAGCATTGCCTTCGATTTGCTGTGGGGCTGCACCCAGGTGGCGCGTAGTACCAAAGCGCATGGCTGACGATAGCATGTTGCTGGTGCGCCTAAAGGTTGACGCTACAGTCAGTCCGGCTGGGTCTGCAACAAACACCTTGCGTGCGTTAAACGCGTAGTTAGCCACAGCAGCATAGATAGCCTGCCCTGAGCCACCAGTTTCCAGCTTGCCAACATTTATCCATACGTTCCCCTCGTCCGTCTCATAAACGTGGAAAGCAATCCCATCTACTGTCTTGAACAGATGCTTGCGGTCTGCACCAGACTGGTCGCGCTCGTCCTCGCTGGTTTCCTCTCCAAGGTACTTTGCCTTTGCAACCTCGCTCAGAACCACTTCAAGCGTTTGGCTGCTGCTCACCGGATGGATAAATGCCGCGTCATTCTCTGCGGTAAATTCCTCTAGAATCATCCGAGCAAAGCGCTCTCCCTCGCCGCTCCTACCCTCCGACCGCCTAGCATTTCCGTTTATTATCCGGCTGGGTATCTGGTCAGACGTATGCACCTTCACCATGCCGCCCACGAGCTTGCTCAAGCCCTTTGTTTGGCTTTCCAGTACCTTGGTGACACGCGAGGTCATGGATGCGTTTGTGTGGCCTTGGGGGGGCGTTTGGCCTTTGCTGAACCTAACTTGTTCCGCCATCTCGACAGACAGCTTATTAACGGCATCACGGCGCGCCGCTTCGTCATTACGGTTGTAGGTCACATACTTAACGCCGTTGCGGGTAAGTATGTCCAACACTGCTTGCTCTGTGCCTTGCGGGACTACTGCGCCACGAAATTCTGAAACGCTCACCACTCTGAGTATCTTGGCTTCAAAATACTCTGTAGGCATCCAGCGCAATTTATGTAGAAAATCAGCGATGCGTTTTTGCTTTTCTGCCGGGACTTCATCGAATCCGTTTTCTTTGAGTGAGCGAGGTATGCCCATTGTTGCTGCGTCATACATCATGGATGACACAGTGTCAAAGAATCTGGATTTCTTGCCTATTGGATGATGAGCGTCAAGTTCACTAGAAATAGCAAAGAATTCATCATTAACTTCTTTCTCAACTTTTTCAAATTCTTTATTGCTTACCAGTTTGTTTTTGGCGTCTTTTATCTGCGACACGCTTTTGAACTGAGGTGTGAATTTTGAGCGGACGGTTCCAACTCCGTAATCAAACTTCTCTCCACCGCGCATTTCTTTCTTGAGTATCTTGACGACATTTTCAAGTGTGTGTGGGGTGTATTTACGATCCCCTTCATTGGTATAACCTTGGAATATCTTTCCGTCTGCTCCGGCCTCGCGCAGGGTGTCTGCGGCAAGATTTTTCAGTTCATAGTATTTGTTTTTTACGTTCTCACCGAGCTTGCTTTGTGCGTACAAAATAAACGCGTCATTCTCTGTTAGAGATTTTGACGACTTAATTTCACTGCCATATATTTCACGGCCTTTGCTGTACGGCGCTAAAATCGCATTGAGGTTTTTAAGCGCATTACTGTTAAGCCGATAGGTTACATCTGGATATCGCGGCGAATAAATATCCGCGCCGAATATCTTAGTGTTGGCGTAACCTTTTGGGTTGGCCATTTCCTTGTCGCCGATGAGCGTAATTTCACCGAAGCTCGTCATACTGCTGTCGGCTTTTGTTACCGCTAATGAAGGGACTGGTATGCCGCCCATTCTGTCTGCATGGATAAGATTTTCAGCAGTCAGGTTGTGCTGGATGATTAGGTCTTTTACGTCTTGCAGCTGGCCTTTGCTGAATAATGGCTTGTCTCTTGACTCCTGATTGACTGTAGTCAGCTTATCCCCGTCCAGCTTGCGCTGCTCGGATAATTGCGCTATATTGGGAGTGCTGCTTTGGCTCGGAGTCATTGCGGACGTCGCACCGGCATTAGGCGACGTACCGGCAAGCGAGTCAGCCCCGGAGGCAACGGTGGGAACGGACGACCCACCCCAAAGCAGCTCCCACCCACCCTTCCGTTCCGCATATTCATAGCCAACAGGGAATGCCGTATTAACCGTATAGAAATCCCCGCTGCGCGACGGCTTTAATTCGATGAATACCGCCTTCCCGTCATCGTTAGCTTGGACAGCAACCAGCTGGGATGATTTGCTCGGCCTCCAGATTGATTCAATGTTGCTGATAGCAGCATAAACAAACGCTTCCACGCCATCGAAACCAATCGAGCGTATCTGTGCGCCATGGCGTTCTTCAATATGCTGCAAGCCTGATTTTGCATCCCCACGCTCAAGCCTGATCTTGCCAGCCTGCCGCTTCATCTTGGTGGACTGCTCAGCGGTTATCTCGCCAAAGTTTCCGGTATCTGGTCAGACAGAGGCATAACAATGGTTGACATGCGCCATGCATCTGAGATTGTCTCGAAACAGCGCGAAGGTGTGCTGGGCAAGCAGCTTGAGACCGCAATTCAGATTAACAACGCCGCACCACCACCACCGGCTGGCGGACTGCTGCTTGTGCCAGGAGCGCTTACGCTTTCAGAGTGGGAAGCGTCACTGGGAAAATCTCGTTAATGAAAGAACAAACAGACCGTTACGGATATTCTCGAATCGGACTTTCTGGAATAGGAAAACAAAAATACACTCTAGTCCATAGGATAGTGGCAAAAGCATTTATTGACAACCCCACAGAGTTTAAATATATAAATCACATTGATGGAAATAAAAAAAATAACTGTATTTCAAATATTGAGTGGTGTTCTAATGATGAGAATATGGCACACGCTGCCAGTTCTGGTCTTATGAAGAAAGGATCGGGACATGGAAGAGCAAAACTAACGGAAGAGCAAGCGATAGAAATAAAACTAGAATCGGCGAAACAAAATCATCTATCTCAGCATAAATTGGTAAAGAAATATGGTGTAGGACGCAGCACAATATCAGGCATAATTTATGGGAAAAATTGGAAGCATCTATCACCATAGATGATCTGCAAGGTCTGACCCGCGTAAATTGGCGTATCGTCTGAGCATTTGTAAACTTTTATGTCCTGTTATGCGGCTAATTTGAATATCGTTCATTTTTGTGCGCTCAAATAATCTGCTTGTCGCTTCGTGCCTTAAATCGTGAAACCGCAAATCTTTGCATCCCGCAGCTGAAAATATCCTCGACCACTGGTGTGACAGTTTGTCTGTCATGTACTGCAAAGACTTTGCATCACCATCCCACCACGAAAACAAGCTGCCACTTGTAACGCTGCACTCCCGCAGGGCGAATATGGCCACACTGGAAATTGGAACCTGTCTGGCGTTTCCATTTTTTGTCTTTACCAGATAAATCGTCCGCTTCGGAATATCCACCTGATCCGCTGTCAACGTGTAAATCTCCCGCATCCGCATAGCAGTTTCAAGCGCCAACGTAAACATCAGTCTGAGTGCGACCGCATCCTGCAAAGGCAAAGCACGCTGCCGACCTTCCGGCTTCTCACCGTTCAGAATCGCCCAGATGCGCTCCTCCTCACCATCGTGCAGCCGCCTGTCCCGCTCCACATCCTTGCGCCCATCCGCCGTGGTCGCGTACCGTTTTGGCAATATCCGCAACGGGTTCGCCACCAGGATGGTATTTGAACTGCGCACCACCCAATCAAGACACCTGGCAAGCGCCCCGACTTTATGCCTGATCGTGGAAGGCGCAAGGCCATCCACCCGCATCAAGGAAATCCACTCCTCAGCCCATTGATAATTGACCCTCTCCAGCCCGACACTTCCGATGCGTCCGCGCAGCACCTGCAACAAACTCAGATCATCGACGGCGATATGCACAGCATCCATGTATTGCGCCATCACCTGCCCGAGCGTAGTGCTTGCCTTGGCCACCCCTTTGAAGTCATCCGGCACGATACCCGCATCAAGAAGCCTCTCCAGCTTAGCCACATAAGCATCGCCCTCAGCCTCCAGCTTGAACGTCAGGTATATCGGCTTAGGCAAGACACCCTTGCGCTTCACGATATATTCCCAGCTCTCGCCGCGCTTCCTTTTTGACGCCATCATCACCCCCAAAAAAACTCGCTTCCCCGGCAAGTTAGCCGAAGGAAGGGTGGTTTTCCACCCGACTGAGGCGGCAATGATGCCATTTGATGCGGTTTGAAAGCAATACTGGGGGGATATTTATTTTTGAACAGGCAAGAAAAAACCCGCTAACCTTATGGTTTAACGGGCTTATATTTGGAGGCGGGGGTCGGAATCGAACCGGCGTTCACGGCTTTGCAGGCCGCTGCATGACCACTCTGCCACCCCGCCATGCTGCGAATTACTGAGAGCTAAAAAATTTGGGAAAGCAAAATGCTCTCCCAGTAAAGTGGAGCGGGAAACGAGACTCGAACTCGCGACCTATACCTTGGCAAGGTATCGCTCTACCAACTGAGCTATTCCCGC
>CAMTXD010000088.1:0-24200 GCA_947085625.1 uncultured Gallionellaceae bacterium
CCGCGCCTTGCATTTGGGCGAACTCTGAATTTTTAGAGCCACCCTTTACCATCTCTGGTCTTTACTGGTGCCCAGCAACGGGCGTAAATTTTCCGCGATCGCCTCACGTGCACGGAAAATACGGGAACGAACAGTGCCAATCGGGCAGTTCATCACGGTTGCGATTTCCTCATAGCTCAATCCCTCTATTTCGCGCAGGGTAAGCGCGGTACGCAAATCATCCGGCAACTGCCGCAGGGATGCGTTCACGACCTCGACCACTTGTTTACTCATCAATTCGTTTTCAGGCGTATTGACTTCCCGTAACAGCCCGCCATCCTCGAAATCTTCAGCATCATCCGCGTCAAAGATGGTGGTGGTCGGAACCCGGCGCTTGGCTGCCAACAGGTAATTTTTCGCGCTGTTGATGCCGATGCGGTACAGCCAGGTGTAAAATGCGCTTTCCCCGCGAAACCCCGGCAAGGCGCGATAGGCCTTGATAAATGCTTCCTGGGTTACATCCTCGACCTCGGCCGCATCGCGCACGAAGCGCGAAATCAGGCGCGCCAGCCGCCGCTGGTACTTGGCGATCAGCAACTCGAACGCATGCTTATCACCGCGTTGCGCGCGCTCAACCAGTTGCTGATCGACCTCCCTGTCGCCCATTTTCTTGTTATCCTAGTTATTGTCATGCAGCCCCAACTGCGGCGCTAGTATAACCTGACAGGCTAGAGGTGTCAGCCTCACTGTGCAAGTTGACATGGCACGACAAGATTAGTTCAGGATACCTCTAAAAATTCAGAGTTCGCCCAAATGCAAGGCGCGGGAAAACGAAGTTTCAGAGTAGGGTAACCTTTAGGTTGGCCGGAACTAAAAATTTCGCAGCGCCGCATATGTTTGATATGTAAGCAAGAAATTTTTCCTGCAACGCAGCAGTTGGGATGAAATCTGGATTTTTAGAGGTGCCCTTCACTCGAACCACTGGTCATCACATATATACGTAAAAGAAATGACCAGCATTTGCTATAGTTCCAACTCTATAAATTACTTAAGCGGGTAGCTGGCGTGTTGCAATTTGATACTTTAATTATCGGCAGCGGCCTGGCCGGGCTATCATTGGCGCTGAAACTCGCCGACCAGCACAAGGTCGCCGTCATCACCAAGAAATCACTGCTGGAAGGGGCGAGTAACCAGGCGCAGGGCGGAATTGCCGCCGTGCTGTCGCAGGAAGACTCCCTAGCCGAGCACATGCAGGATACCCTGATCGCCGGCGCCGGCCTGTGCGACCCCGCCACCACACGCTATGTGGTCGAGCACGCCAAACCGGCGATAGACTGGCTGATCGCACAAGGCGTGCCGTTCACGCGTGATAGCGGCAATGACACCGGCTACCACCTGACCCGTGAAGGCGGTCACAGCCACCGCCGCATCATCCACGCTGCTGACGCCACCGGCCATGCGGTACAGACTACCCTCGCCTCCAGGGCGCTGGCTCACCCCAACATCACGCTGCTGGAACACACCATCGCCATTGACCTGATCACAGGCGATAAATCCGGTCTGCCGGGCAGCCGTTGCTACGGCGTCTACGCGCTCAACAGCCTTAGCGACGAAATCAGCACCATCGCCGCACACCACACCGTCCTGGCTGCCGGCGGCGCGGGCAAGGTCTATCTTTACACCACCAACCCGGACACCGCCACCGGCGACGGCATTGCCATGGGCTGGCGCGCCGGTTGCCGCGTAGCCAACATGGAATTCATCCAGTTTCATCCGACCTGTCTGTACCACCCGCACGCCAAATCGTTTTTAATCTCCGAGTCGGTGCGCGGCGAAGGCGGCATCCTGAAACTGCCCGACGGCACCCGCTTCATGCCGTGGCACGACCAGCGCGCCGAGCTTGCGCCGCGCGATATTGTGGCGCGCGCCATAGACTTTGAAATGAAAAAGCGCGGCCTGGATTGCGTCTATCTAGACATCTCACACCAGCCAGAGGCATTCCTGCAGGAGCGTTTTCCCACCATCTATGCGCGCTGCCTGGAGCTGGGCATAGACATCACACGCCAGCCCATACCGGTAGTGCCGGCGGCGCACTATACCTGCGGCGGGGTGATGACCGACCTGAACGCCCGCACCGACGTGGACAAGCTGTACGCCGTGGGCGAGACCGCCCACACCGGCCTGCACGGCGCCAACCGCCTGGCCAGCAACTCGCTGCTGGAATGCATGGTATTCGCCGAGGCCGCCGCGCGCGACATCCTGGCCCAGCCGCGCAGCCCATTCATCCCGTTGCCGCAATGGGACGTAAGCCGCGTGACCGATGCCGACGAAGAAATCATCATCGCGCACAACTGGGCGGAATTGCGCCGCTTCATGTGGGACTAGGTCGGCATCGTGCGCACCAGCAAACGGTTGCAACGCGCACAGCACCGCATCCAGTTATTGCACGGAGAAATCAACGAGTACTACGCCAACTTCCATGTCACATCCGACCTGCTGGAACTGCGCAACCTGGTGCTATGCGCCGACCTCATCGTGCAAAGCGCGCTGGCGCGGCACGAAAGCCGAGGCCTGCACTACAGCAAGGACTATCCCGCCACCCTGCCGCAGGCCGTACCGACTGTGCTTGTGCCACCAAACTACGCAACACCGTAGGATGGGTGGAGCGTTTTTGCGTAACCCATCAGGCGCACGTTGCAATGATGGGTTACGCATGATGCCGCTCCACCCATCCTACATCCCCCATTTCAGCCACACCCGCAACTGCCGGAAAGATTCGGCATCCAAACTGTCCGGCAGAATAATGATATTGCGCGCAAAGCGCGCACCGTGCGGCAACACATTAATCACGGTGAGCAACGGTGTGACCAGGCTATCGCGCAATAATTGTCCAGGCCATAGATCGCCACTGCGCGTAGTTAGCACGACCCTATCCCCCTCCAGCAACAGCGCTATGGTGGAAGATGGCGCGGATAACCATGCATCACGGCGCAAGTAGAACGACAGGCTGACCAGTAGCAGCATGGCCAGCACTATCTGCGCCCAGAGTGGCAGCGCCAGTGTAAGCAGCGCCAGCAGCGCGGCGCCATGCGCGGCGATCAGTATCGTCGCGAGATAAGCGGAAAAGCGGAGGTGGATTACAATTGGCGGATTCAAATTTAAAGTGCAACTTTTGTAAGATTGTTTGGAGGCGAGCCCAAACTGCGGACGTAATGTTGCGTCAGTGTGGCCGCAGCGGAAAGCGTCTGCAAAAAATTCAGCGCGGCGCGGATGTTGGCTTGGATGTAGGAGGAGAGGTTAAATGTTTGCGGCATATTTAATTTTCCAATAATAGATTTTGCCAGGTGATTATTGTCGGGCAGGGTGGGCAGGAGTTTTTGCCCATGCTGTAGCAATATGCGTGGGCACGATGAGGCCGTGCCCACCCTACTTAGCTTTGACGGCGTAATGCTTTCCGATGAAGTAGGGGCTTGCCACTTCGTCGAACTTGAAACATACCTCACGAGCAGTGTGAAGCGAACAGTTAATCAATTCTGCAGCCGATAAGTCGAACAGCGCAACATTAAAGCCGTCGCCAAGAAGGCTCTTGTAAACGACACCATCATATCCATTACGTTTGAAATACTCAGCTATAATTTGTGTAGGGACGTATTCTGCGGATGTGTCATCAAGGTTCACTGGTTCAGAGAATGAGCGGTCAATGTCTCGCCATACAGCGCGTTCACGTTCTAGCGGAGGCGGTTCCTCAAAGTATATCTTGAGGCCTGTGGAGTGCTCTACTGAGCAGTCTATTATGCGTACATCTTTCATCGTCTTGAACTGCCCTACCGAGACGTGCATTCCCAGCCATGGGCGGACTTCAGACATTGCGGTGTTCGCATCAGTGGCAAGGTAAAGACAGGGAATGCACTTTGGATTTACTCGCCCCTCGGCACCAAAATAAGGCAGTGGTTTCATTCGCTCGGGTGGGTAGGCCGCAATATCGTCATACTCTTCGGAATCTTGCTTGACGACACGCAATCCATACCCAAGTTGTGCTCGCCAGAAAACGCTACCTGCTGAAATAACCTTCTGACGATTGACTGAGGACTCAACGACCAGCCTTAGAAACTCTTCGATCTCTGGCGCACGAAAATACCGCTCCTTCCTTTTTACGGAAAACGCAAACGTTGTGTAAGCTTGCCAAGAGGAAAAATCAGTCATGGGCGTATGTCTCGACCAAAATGGTCAGCTTCGGGTTGTCTTTCTTCGTCTTTCTCATTTCAAAGCTCTCATCGGTGACTATTCGAAGCCGCCCTTTTTTTACTTGCGCCGTAATGGCGAATCCACGAAGCACAGAAATTAGATCATTCTTCGTTGCAGCGATTGATATATCGGTGACCATTTAAGGCAAAATCATAAGATTGAAATACTTCTCCGCCTTTGCCGGGTCGAGCTTGCGCAAGGTCTGATAAATCTCCCGCACCTTGCCGTGCTGGCCTTGGAAATAATAGATCGCGCCCAAGCCAAACCAAGCCACAGCAAGCTCTGGCTGGATGCGCAGCGCCTCCCGATAGGCCTGAATCGCCTGGTCGTATTGTTCGATGCCGACGTAGGCAGTGCCCAGGTTAAGCCAGGCTGAGGCATACTCCGGCTGGATGCGCAGCGCCTCCCGGCAGGCATGAATCGCCTGGTCGTATTGTGTGAGGTTGCGGTAGGCAACGCCTAGGTTATTCCAGGCAGCGGCATTCTCTGGCTTGATGCGCAGCGCCTCCCGATAGGCCTGAATCGCCTGATCGTATTGTTTGAAGTTGCCGTAGGTAACGCCCAGGTTATACCAGGCCACGGAATTCTCCGGCTGGATACGCAGTGCCTCCCGGTAGGCCTGAATCGCCTGGTTGTATTGCTTGAGGTCGCTGTAGGCACTGCCCAGGAAATACCACGCGTCGGCATCCTCAGGCTGTTTTTTGACCCACTGTTGCGAGAGTTTCAACAGCCCCTGCCAGTCTTCTTTCTCCTCCAGTGCTATTGCACGGTTAAGCCTATCCAGCCCGCCTTTTTTCGCTACCGTCTTTGCTACCGGCACGGCCTGCGCCCGTTTCGGCAGTTCGCCTATCCAGTCCACCGGCAGGGCAAAATTCAGGCTCTGGCCTTCCGTCAAATAAAACGTGGTGATACCGACCAGCCGCCCCTGGTCGTCGAACAGCCCGCCACCGCTGGAGCCGGGAGAAATCGCAGCGGAGGTCTGGATGTATTGCGAGCCTTCATACGGGCGCAGGCTGGAGATTAGCCCTTCGCTCAAGGTCAGTTCAAGGCCTTGCGGTGCGCCGATGGCATAGACGCGCTGACCGACTCTGAGCTTTTTGGCCGTGCCCAGGGCGACGGGCGGAGCCTGCAAATCAGGCACACTCAACTGGCACAGGTCGCGGTCGGGATCGGCGTATTGCAGCGTGGCCTTGTAGGTTTTTCCGGATTGCCGCACTTTCAGGCTCTTGCCTTTTTGCGCCACATGGCAGTTGGTAATCACGTGCCCCGCCCCGATCACCGCGCCGCTGCCCTGTCCGATGGATTTGCCCTTGGCGTCGAGAATGTCCACCACCACGACGGAGGGTGAAACCTGTACGAAAATCTGTTCAGGGGTGTTGGCGGCGGCGAGCGGTGCAAGCAAAGCCAGCACGAAACCAGTAGCTATCGCAGCGCGTACATATTGGCATGTCATGGATCCCCCTTCAAGTGACGGACCCTATAGGCCCGAGTTTACTGTGCCACTATAATTTATGCTGCTTGCTGATCACGCCTCTTGTCTGTCAGGCCGCGCGGCGCTTTGTGGCGCGCCCACTTGAACGGCTGGTTAAATCCGGTAGGCTTTTTGAGAGTTCGGCGAGGGAAAGTAGTGCGTTGTTGACGGCTTCCTCTGTTGGGAAGAGGCGCGCTACATCCGGCGAAAGACGAACCAAGTTTGTGCCTTTCGCGATGCGTGCAGTGTACTTTCCGCGAACCCCTTTGCCTTCAAGTGTTGCAAGGGAAAATGTCCTGTCGAGCGGATCAATGTCAGTAGTTTTTTTCATAGATTTTCCTTTCCTCGCGCGTCACACGGCGCGCACTGATGATTCTGATACCACGAGTTGATTCTACATGCGAGACTACCAGAATCCTGTGCCGATCTGACATGCCAAAAGTCAAGAATCGCATTTCGCCGGATGAATGTTCGCCGTCCGGGTATGTCACCGCAAGTGAGTCCAGGAATACGTTTGAACCCTCGGCAAACGATACCTTGTGCTTCGCCAAGTTCGATACCGCTTTTCGATTATCCCAGTCAAACTCAAACATGATGCGAATCTCCGCTATTCCCCGTGCTCACCTGAAAATAACTTGAGCCTACCCATATTTCCTCACAAACATTGCTTCGTACGCTATCACAAGTTACCCGCCTGCGGAACAAATCCTTTCAACCCAGATTGTCCATCAGACCGTTCGAGCTTTGCAGGGGCACGCCGTGTCCCTGCGATTTCTTCATCCTGAATCAGTCTATCAGTACACCTCCTCATGGCTGCCAATATCAAGCAGGATGATTTCCTTTTCGGAAACCATCAAGGTCAGGGTAATCCGGTAACTATAAGTGATGCTGACGGCATAACATCCGGCGAGCTTGCCGCTCAAGGCGTGCAATTCCAGACGGGGCTGGAACGGGTCTTTTTGCAGGTCGCCGAACACTTTGGCAAAGCGTGGCCGCAGGTCGGGATGTTTTTTGAAAAATTTTCGCGCCTGGCGGAGGAATTGCAGCGGCGTAACGATGGCATACATTATGCGGTTTCGTCGGTGTTCAGCGCCTTCAACAGGTCGGCGGCGGTCTTGAATTTCTTGACCTTCCCGCCCTTAACATCCTCCAGCGATGCACGAACACGGGTGTAGTGCGCCTCCTGTTCCGCTACGATCAGGTCCTGATAACGTTCCTCGGAAAGCACCACATATTGCGGCTGGTTATTCCTGATCACATGCAGATCGCCTTTGGCAATCAACTCATCCACTGCGGCAATGCCGCGCCGTTTAATTTCCTGGGCAGGTATCGCATTCATATTCGAACTCCTTTAAGTGCTAATTTAAGTACTTATATTAAACTAAAGCGAGTGCCAATAGAAACCTAAAACTATTCCTTCGCATATTCATGTAATCTGCTTAATCTCAATACACCCTATCATGATCCCCGACATTTACCGGGATGATCTCTTCATCCTGAATCAGCAGTTCCAGTGAGATGCGGTAAGAGAGATTGATGGAAGCCGAGTGCAGTCCTTGCAGTCTGCCGCTCAAGGCATGCAGACGCAGCGAGGGATGGTGCGGGTTCATCTCCAGCAGTTGCAGGGTTTTTAGGTATTGCTTTTCCAGCTCGGGATGGCGCTTGAGAAAACGCGCGGCGCGTTTTTCATATTGCTTGGTGTATATAAGCCGGAAGCTCATGCGGCAATTTTCTTTACCCGCTTGACGTGTGCCGCCGGCGTGCCCTTTGCAAAACGCCCCGCTGCAATATCGGCGCGCGTTTCGGCCAATGCCGCTTCCAGTTCGCATTCTCGCAGGTAGTGATATTGCGCGATTTCCATCACCACGAAACGATCTTTGCCACGCACCGAGACTATCGCTTCCGGTCGCTCCGCCAGCACGGCTTCAATGGCGGCGACCCCTTTTGTTTTCAGATCATTGGCAGTCAGGTTAGACATGGCCCGCTCTCTTAATAGGGTTGTTTTAAGTGCGACGGATAATACGCTAAAGAGCGTGGTTAATCAAAGGTGGCTGGGGGTCAGAGACCATTTTCTTTACCAGGCATTTATCGTTAAGCCGCAATCTGCTCATAAGAGAAGTGCGGAATATCTGCGCGCTCGGCGGCGTGTTCAATGGTGATGCCGCAGACGTTGCCCTGCGAGTCAAGGTCAAGCAGGGTATTCTCGTCCAGATCGGTTGTGTCGGCTACGGTGGTTTGCCGCAGTTCGATATGCAGCGTGTCGGTATCCTGAAAGTATTTAATTTTCATGGTGCCAAAGTATTGGGTGAATCCCACAGGGCCAGCATATCATCCGGTAATGGAGCATCGAAGTTATCGGGGATTTCGATTTCCATTTCAGGAAACCGGGCTTGCGTATGGGCTTGGCAGGACTGATACCTGTCAACCTCGCCATCGGTTTGCCCGATTTGGCAATGACGATTTCCCCTCCTAGGCTAACCTCTTCCAGCAATTTGGAAAGGTGCGTTTTTGCTTCGTGAATGTTCACGATTCGCATGGCAACTCCTGCTTAAGTGCACCTCTAAAAATCCAGATTTCATCCCAACTGCTGCGTTGCAGAAAAAATTTCTTGCTAACATATCAATCATATGCGGCGCGGCGAAATTTTTTCCGCACCTTGCATTTGGGCGAACTCTGAATTTTTAGAGGTACCCTTAACTTGACCCAGTCTAGTAAAGTTGAATGGGGAAGGCAATCATCCATGGCTTCTAGCATCAGTTGCGCGGTGGCGCATGAGGTCACAGCCAATAGTTATTGATATATTTCTCCCCTTTGTCGCAGAGAAAGGTAACGACATTTTTAATCTTGTGCCGGTCACGCAATTCGCGCGCGGCAATCATGTGCGCGCCGGATGAGGGGCCGACAAAAAGTCCATGCTCGCGTGCCAATCGGCGCATTTCGAGCACGGCATCTTCCGACTCGACCGTAACAATTTCATCCAGAAAATCGCGATGGCGCTGAATAATGCCGGGGACAAATCCATCGGCAATGCCTTCAATGAGGTGCTTGGCTATTTCGCCACAGAGTATGGTGCATGACTCGCTGGGTTCCAGCCCAACCACCTTGCATGACGGGTTGGCCGCCTTGAATGCCTGACCGACACCGATGATGGTGCCGCCCGTCCCTATGCCGCCGACAACCGCATCCGGCAGTATGCCTTCAGGCAGTTGTGCGAGTATCTCTTTACCTAACCATTCACGGTTTTCGTCTACATTCCACTCATTGTCGAATTGCTGGGGCGCAAAGTATCCAGGTAATTTACCCAGACGACGTACTTCTTCCAGCGCGTCCGTGACATGAAAATCTCCCATAATGCGCACTTCTGCGCCGTAGGCGCGTGAGATGGCAGTACGTTCGCGGCTCAGCCCGTCCGGCATCAATACCAGCATTTTGTAGCCCTTGACCGCGGCCACCATGCTCATTGCGTTGCCAGTATTGCCGCTGCTGGCTTCTACGATGGTGTCGCCCGGCTTTAGCAGGCCTTCACGTTCGGCGCGCTCTATCATGTATTTCGCAATGCGCGCTTTGATGGAACCCGATGGGTTAAGGAATTCCAGCTTGACCCAGATACCGTCAATTTGTATGAGAGGGGTGGAGCCAATGGCGTCCAGAATAGTGTGCATGAGTTTTCCTTAAAGTGGCAGTAAAGGGGCAGTCAAGAATCGTAAGGCTCGTATCGTTCCCAAGTTTGTATGTCCATGGGGTAGAGTATGGCCTAAATTGAATGAGCGAACCGTAACCCACGACACACCATAAGGTCAATACCCTCTTGATTTTTCTGGTTTCCACCCAATTTAGCGATCAGATCATAATTTTCATTAAGGAGCGACCATGCGTTTCGACAAATTTACCACCAAGTTGCAGCAGGCGCTGGCCGATGCGCAGAGCCTGGCCGTGGGGCAGGACAATCAGTTCATCGAGCCGCAGCATTTGCTGCTGGCTTTGCTCAACGATGCTGACAGTGGCGCGGCTTCGCTGCTTGGGCGTGCGGGGGGAAGTGTTGGCGGCTTGAAACCCGCACTGCAAATCGCTCTGGAACATTTGCCTAAAATAGAGGGGCACGGTGGCGAGGTGCAGGTCGGGCGCGACCTTGGTAATTTGTTTAACCTGACTGACAAGGAGGCGCAAAAACGCGGTGACCAGTTCATCGCGTCGGAGATGTTTTTGCTGGCGCTGACCGGAGACAAAGGCGAATGCGGGCGGTTGCTGAAGCAGCATGGCGTTTCGCGTGCGCCGCTGGAGCAGGCCATCAATGCCGTGCGCGGCGGGCAGAGCGTGGGCAGCCAGGAAGCCGAAGGCCAGCGCGAGGCGTTGAAGAAATACACCATGGATTTGACCGAGCGCGCCCGTCAGGGAAAGCTGGATCCGGTGATTGGGCGCGATGACGAGATACGCCGTGCGATTCAAGTTTTACAGCGCCGCACCAAAAATAATCCGGTGCTGATCGGCGAGCCGGGCGTGGGCAAGACCGCCATCGTCGAAGGCCTGGCGCAGCGCATTGTGAACGAAGAAGTGCCGGAAACCCTGAAAGGCAAAAAGGTGCTGTCGCTGGACATGGCCGCGCTACTGGCCGGGACGAAGTATCGCGGCGAATTCGAGGAGCGCCTGAAAAATGTGCTCAAGGAAATCGCACAGGAAGAAGGCCGCATTATCGTCTTCATAGATGAACTGCACACCATGGTCGGTGCAGGCAAGGCCGAGGGCGCGATGGATGCGGGCAATATGCTGAAACCTGCTTTGGCGCGTGGCGAACTGCATTGCATCGGCGCGACCACGCTGGACGAATACCGCAAGTATGTCGAAAAAGATGCCGCGCTGGAGCGCCGTTTCCAGAAGGTGATGGTGGATGAGCCGTCCGTGGAGGCGACCATCGCCATCCTGCGCGGCGTGCAGGAAAGATACGAGTTGCATCATGGTGTGGATATCACCGACCCGGCCATCATCGCCGCTGCGGAGCTTTCGAATCGCTACATCACCGACCGCTTCCTGCCGGACAAGGCCATAGACCTGATAGACGAAGCCGCCGCGCGCGTCAGAATGGAAATAGATTCCAAGCCCGAAGTGATGGACAAACTGGATCGCCGCCTGATCCAGCTAAAGATCGAGCGCGAGGCAGTAAAAAAAGAAAAAGATGAATCCTCAAAAAAGCGCTACACGCTGATCGAAGACGAGATCAGGAAATTGCAACGCGAATATGCCGATCTGGAGGAGGTGTGGAAGGCAGAGAAGGGAGCCGCGCAAGACACGGCGCATCTCAAGGAAGAGATGGAAAAAGTGCGCGCTGAGATCGTGCGCCTGCAGCGCGAAGGCAAGCTGGAACAGGTGGCGGAACTGCAATACGGCAAGCTTCCCCAGCTTGAAGCCAAGCTGAAAGAAGCGGTGCACGCCGAAGAGCACAAGCCCAAGAACCGCTTGCTGCGCACCCAGGTCGGCGCGGAAGAAATCGCCGAGGTGGTGAGCCGCGCTACCGGCTTTCCAGTTTCTAAAATGATGCAGGGCGAGCGCGAAAAGCTGCTGCACATGGAAGCAAAAGTGCATGAGCGCGTGGTGGGGCAGGACGAGGCGGTGCGGCTGGTGAGTGATGCTATCCGCCGCTCGCGTTCCGGGCTGGGCGACCCCAATCGCCCTTACGGCTCCTTCCTGTTCCTGGGGCCGACCGGCGTGGGCAAGACCGAACTGTGCAAGGCGCTGGCCGGATTTCTGTTCGATTCGGAAGATCATCTCATCCGCATAGATATGAGCGAGTACATGGAGAAACATTCCGTGTCGCGCCTGATCGGCGCACCGCCCGGCTATGTCGGTTATGAGGAAGGCGGCGGGCTGACCGAAGCAGTGCGGCGCAAACCCTATTCCGTCATCCTGCTGGATGAAGTGGAGAAGGCGCATCCGGACGTGTTCAATGTGTTGCTGCAAGTGCTGGATGATGGCCGCATGACCGACGGACAGGGGCGCACCGTGGACTTCAAGAACACGGTCATCGTGATGACCTCCAATCTCGGCAGTCAGATGATCCAGCAGATGTCCGGCGACGATTACCAGCTTATCAAACTGGCAGTGATGGGCGAAGTGAAAACGTATTTTCGCCCGGAGTTTATCAACCGCATAGACGAGGTGGTGGTATTCCACGCGCTGGATGAGAAGCACATCAAATCTATTGCGCGCATTCAACTGGGCTACTTGGAAAAACGTCTGGCGGCGATGGAAATGAAACTGGAAATCAGCGATGCTGCGCTGGCAGAAATTGCCACGGCCGGTTTCGACCCGGTGTATGGCGCGCGTCCGCTGAAACGCGCGATCCAGTCGCAGCTCGAGAATCCGCTGGCCAAGCTGATCCTGGAAGGTAAGTTTGCCGCGAAGGATACGATCAAGGTGGATTGCAAGGGTGGGGTGATGAAGTTCGAGAAAGGCTAGAAGCTGCTGCAAACAAAATGCAGGATACCCCCCAAGTGTTCAGTTAACGCTTGGACTTACCCCGTTAAGCAACAGATTTGAGATGATTATCAACGGTAGGCGGGTTGGTGTTACCGCTGGCTTGTATTTCAATCGCTTCGGGATGTGCCTGATAGTGTTTCCTCAAGCAATTTGCCAACGCCTGTTTGGTGTCGTCTTCTACAGGGCAAACCTCTTTGTTTACCAGGCAGTTGAGCATCTTTTGCAGCAGTTGATCCTGGGGCGCTGGCATTTTTACCTGCCATGACGCCAGCAATGTCCGATTGACGTGTGAGGGCAGCGAAGCCAGGATGCCGATGTCATTCTGGTTGTGAACCAGCAAGCCGGATGTGGTGCCACGATCCAGCGTCAGAACCTGGAAGAAGTAGAGGGTGTGGTAGTCCAACTGTTTTTTGTAATCGGCCTCAGTGGGCGAGGTACGCTTTTCGAGTGCCGCAGACAGGATGTCGCAGTAGGTGTCAATCGCGGTCTCGCCCACTTTCCTCGCCATTTTCAAATCATTTTCAAAATCTCCGCTGGCGTAGTTTTCCAGGTAGAAATGTGTCACGCCACGATGGCGCCCCAGCACGGGGATATTGAAATAGCGGTCGCCCTGCGCTGAGCCTTCGGCATATTGTTGTGGTGCAGCTTGTTTGATCTTGTCTGCGAATTTGGCCTTGTCTTCCTTAAATTCAATCGCGGGGTTGAGGTCTGCCATGACGCGCCAGTATCCGCTGCCATTTTTCATTTCGGTCCAGCTGATATGGATATGCACCGAGGGCGCCAGCGGGTTTTTGGGGTGAATAATCGTCGAGATCGCGGAAGCGGAGCCTAGTTGTTTGGTGGCATCATCGTCATAATGAACCTGGGAGGTGTTGACCGAGGCGCGATTGAACAGCGTCTCATCGGTCGCCATGTATCGAACGCCACCACCATGCCTACCATTATCGCGGAACCACTCCGTGGGAGCGTAGGGTTTGCCGCCGCCGTATTTTTTGCTGATCGTATTCAGCGTGGTTACAAATCGTTGCTGCATATCACACACTAAGTTGTAACCCTGCTCTGCACGGGCAGATTTTGCTCTGATTCTTCCCATTTTTTGGCTACCCCTTTATTACTCAATATTTTTTTGCGTGCCCATCGTTTATGCCGATTTCACTTTATGAATGTAGCACATTATCCGGAATAAATTTCTATCGATAACTGGGCGACAAGTGCAATCAACTGGGAAAATAAAAATTGATGGGCGACGATTTAACCTAAAAACAGCAGTTGCCACTCTCATGCCGCCAAAACTAAACAAAAGAAGGAGGAATCAAAAACCAGCTATTTGGTAAACTTATCCACAGTTGCTGAAAAAAAATCAGCAACCCGTCCTGGGTCAATATTCAATCAGCGCCAACATCCACCAACCTGGTGTATACTGCGACCGTTGCACCGTGCCTGCTCATGCAAGTACTGCGTGCATCGCATAATGGTATCTGATCAAAAATTTTTGCAGTACTGGTTTTCCATGTGCAATCTTCGATTCAGGTATTTTTTTGTGGGAGTTTTTCCCGCTATTTTTTAAAAGGAAGTTAATGACATGGCAGCTGGTACAGTTAAATGGTTCAATGATGCAAAGGGTTTTGGTTTCGTCACTCCAGATGATGGCAGCGAAGATCTTTTCGCGCACTTTTCCGCGATCAACATGAACGTTTTCAAGACTCTCCAAGAGGGCCAAAAGGTCACCTTTGATATAGTCCAAGGTCCAAAGGGCAAGCAAGCCTCCAATATCCAGGCTCCTTAATCGGTCCCTAAGTTGGTACAAAGCCCGGCGCGAAAGTGCCGGGCTTTTTTATTGCTGGTTTGTAATGTGGGATGCGGCGGCTTGCCGCCGCTTTTGTTGCCGCCAATTCAGTGTTGAAATGGATGCCGTTGCTAAAGTGGCGGCAAGCCGCCGCACTCCAAAGTAGATACTTCAATATTTTCCTGATCCCTTAGCGCTGCTTCTTTAGAGGTGCCCTTTACAAACTCAAAAACAAACGCCCAAAGTTTCTCGTAGTGGCTGCCCCCACCTCTGCCAACGGAATCCCACGCAATTTGGCAATTTCTTCGGCGACGTGCTTTACATAAGCGGGCTGGTTGAGCTTGCCGCGAAAGGGCACCGGAGCCAGATAGGGCGCATCGGTCTCAATCAGCATGCGGTCCAGCGGGATTTTCTGCGCCACTTCCTTTATCTGAGTAGCATTTTTGAAAGTGACGATGCCAGAAAAGGAAATGTAAAAGTTCATTGCGATGGCGGCCTGCGCGACTTCCAGACTTTCGGTGAAGCAATGCATGACCCCGCCAATCTCGGCAGCACCTTCCTCTGCCATGATGCGCAGGGTGTCCGCCGCTGCTTCGCGGGTGTGAATAATCAGTGGCTTGCGACATGCTCTTGCGGCGCGGATGTGGGTGCGGAAGCGCGTGCGCTGCCATTCCAGATCGCCTTTGAGGCGAAAATAATCGAGGCCAGTTTCGCCGATTGCGACAACTTTAGGGTGTTGCGCCAGTTGTACCAGTTGCGCTTGCGTAGGCTCGGTGTCCGATTCATGGTCGGGATGCACGCCTATGGAGGCGTAGATATTTTCATGCTGCTCGGCCAGCAGTTGGATTTGTGGGAAATTTTCCAGGTTGACCGATACGCACAGGGCATGGGTTACTTCATTCTGGCGCATATTGGCCAGAAGCTCATCCAGCTTTTCGGCCAGTTCCGGGAAGTTTATGTGGCAATGCGAGTCAATGAACATGTAGGTGGCGGTAGGACAGTAAAATAGATTCAAACAGCAGTTTGGGGTTCAGCGGATGCGCGGCTTCGCGCCTGGCGATGATGAGTTCTTTGTGATAATGCAGGAGCTTGTGCAGGGCTATCTTATCTGAAATAATTTTAATTGAATCATATAATTCCATGTTATATCTAACTTTTCCCGTTAACTTCGCACTGGCCAAATCGTAGCACCATTGCTGCAACCAATGAATAACCTGAACCGGTTCTATGCGCTGCAATTGTTCGGCCAGGGCATACACATCGAACTTGTCGGGCTGCTTGATTTCCTGCAAAAAGCGGCTGTGCTCCACCGCCTCTGTCGCTTCTTCCGTCTGACGCGCCGCCAGCAACGGGGCGAAACCGGCCAGTGCCAGCGCCGCTGTGGGATTACTTATGCCCTGCTGTTGCAGCCAGGCAATGCTGGCCTCGGGCGTCGGCATGGCAACAGCCAGCTTCAGGCAACGGCTGAGGATGGTGGGCAGCAGTTGTTGCGGCTTGTGGCTGACCAAAATAATCAGCATTCGCTCGGGCGGCTCTTCCAGCGTCTTGAGCAGCGCATTCGCGGCACTGGCGTTCATCGTTTCGGCGGGATGGATAATCACTACGCGATAGCCGCCCTGATGCGCGGACAGATTGGTGAAATTCGACAGTGTGCGTATCTGTTCTACAGAAATTTTGCGTGATGGCTTTTTTTTCTTGCTGCCTTCCCGCTCATCTTCATCTTCCGTTTCGGACAGCACATCGGGCTGGAGCAGGCGAAAATCGGGATGGGTTTCCTGTTCAAACCAATGGCAGGAAGGGCAATCCTGACAAGCCCAGCCATCGGCCAGCGGCTTTTGACACAGCAAAGACTGGGCAATATTCAGGGCAAAATCAAGCTTGCCTATCCCCTGCGGCCCCTTCAACAAGAGCGCGTGCGGCAGGCGCGCACGCAAGCCTGCCCAGCGCTGACCCAGATCCTCTTGCCATGGATACAATGGATAAAGTGTATTCATTTATATGGATATCAGCATCTTCTCTAAATCTACTTTAACTTTTTCGGGCGTCTGGGCGGCATCAATCAGCGCAATACGTTGGGGGTATTTTTTGTAGCGCGCCAAATAAGCCTGTCTCACCTTTTCGAAAAAACCACTTTTTTCCTGCTCGAAGCGATCTAGCGTTGCATTGCCCGAAGCGACATTATTGGACAGCCGTTGCCGTGCCACCTCGACCGGGATGTCAAACAGCAGGGTCAAATCCGGCTGTAAATCTGCGTGTACCCAATGTTCCAGTTGTTCCAGCTTGGCCAGCGACACCCCCCTGCCCCCGCCCTGATAGGCAAAGCTGGCATCGCTGAAGCGGTCGGAAACCACCCAGCTTCCCCGCTGCAGGGCAGGCATGATGACTTGCTCGATATGTTCGAGGCGGGCGGCGAACATCAGCAGCGCCTCGGTTTCGGCATGCATGGGCTGGTTCAGCAGGATGTCGCGCAGGCGTTCGCCCAAGGGCGTGCCGCCGGGTTCGCGGGTGACCAGCACCTCTATCCCGCGTTGACGTAGCGTCTCGGCAAACCACTCCAGATGGGTACTTTTGCCTGCCCCGTCCACGCCTTCAAAAGTGATGAATTTGGCTTTTCTCATCTCTGGTAGCGGTCAACTGCCCTATTGTGCTGCACCAGTGTCTCGGAAAATTCCGAGCTGCCGTCGCCGCGTGATACAAAATACAGGGCCTTGGTCGACGTCGGATGCAGGGTCGCCTGCAGCGCGGCCAACCCCGGTAATGCGATCGGGGTGGGCGGCAGCCCGGTACGTTTGTAGGTATTGTGTGGCGTGTCGGCCAGTAAATCACGCTTGCGCAAATTGCCGTCAAACTTTTCCCCCATTCCGTAAATTACGGTGGGGTCGGTTTGCAGCATCATACCCCGGCGCAGGCGGTTGATGAATACGCCTGCTATCATGCCACGATCACGCGCCTGCCCCGTTTCTTTTTCCACGATGGAGGCCAGGATCAGGGCTTCGTACGGTGTTTTAAGCGGTAAGCCGGGGGCGCGGCTATCCCAGCTTTTCTGCAGATGCACCTGCATGGTCTGGTAGGCTTGTTTGAGCAGAACCAGGTCGCTGGTGCCGCTGGAGAAGTGATAGGTGTCGGGAAAGAACAACCCTTCCGCTTGCCCCTCTACCGCACCAATGCGCTGCAAAATCTCGGCTTCGGTCAGTGATTCGCTGTCATGGAGGATGGCCGGGCTGGCATTCAATGCGACGCGGAATTGATTGAACGTCCAGCCTTCGATGATGCTGAGTTCACCCTGGGCCACCTGCCCCTTGGTAACTATGTTCATCAGCTCCAGCATCGAGACATTGGCTTCCAGTTGATAGTTGCCAGCCTTGATCTGCGTGGATTTGCCCAGCAGGCGCACCAGCCAGGCAAACATCCATTCGTTGGGCAGAATGCCGGCCTGCTGCATCTGCCGCGCCGCGCCCTTCAGGCTGCTGCCCTGGCTGAGAGAAAATTCAACAGGAAGCGCGGGCAAGGCCAGTGGACGGGTGAGGTAATAGCCCATGGCAACTGCTAGCAGCACAGCCAGGAGTATTGCGAGGCGCAACAAACGTTTAATCAGACGCATGGCTCAACCATTTTTGTATTTGCATGGACATTGGGTATTGGTTCCAGTCGCGGCCTTGCAATTCACGCACTGGCCACAAGCCGATGACGCTGTTCACCAGGAACATCTCGTCGGCGGCCAGTAATTCCGGTAAATCAAACCGCTCAATGTGGCACGGCACGCCATGCTTGATTGCCCATTCCAGCACCCGTTCGCGCTGCACCCCGGCCACGCCGCAGCGCGACAAGTCGGGAGTTATCAATTCGCCATTCCGCAATAAAAACAGGTTGCTGCGCGTACCTTCTATCACATTACCCGAGATATCCAGCAATATCCCCTCCGCGATGTCCGCGTCGCTCCATTCCGCCACCGCCAGCACATTTTCCAGGCGATTGAGGTGCTTGATGCCGGCTAGTCTGGGCTGGTGTCCCAAGCGCAATTCGCATACACGCAGCTTGATGCCACGGCTGTAAAAATGATCCGGGTAGCTTGGGGCAGGTGTAACGCTGAGTATGCGTGTCGAAATGGTGTGGGAGGCCGGTGCGTAACCGCGTGCCATTTGCAGGCCGCGAGTAATAATGATTTTGGCCACACCCTCCGGCTGCTGTTGGATCAGGAGCTGCAATTCATCCGACAGCAATGCCGATTCCGGGCAGGCGATGCCCAATGCGGCGCTGTCTTGTTGTAGTTTGTGGTAATGACGTGGCCAGTGCAGCACACGTCCCTCGTGTACGCGCAGGGTGCGGAATACGCCGTCGCCATATTGCAAGCCACGGTCGTAAACGCTGACCTGGTCGCCCTGCAAGCCATTAATCAGCATGGAAATCCCCATGCTGCCTGTCACACCTTACGCAACACTAAGGTGCCGTTGGTGCCGCCAAAGCCGAAGGAGTTGGACATGGCAACATCGATTTTCATGTTGCGTGCGGTATTAGGCACATAATCCAGATCGCACGCCTCATCCTGCTCGAACATATTGATGGTGGGCGGCGCGATCTGGTGGTATATGCCAAGCGCTGAGAATATTGCCTCGACGCCGCCCGCCGCACCGAGCAGATGCCCAGTCATGGACTTGGTGGAGCTGACCGCGACCTTGTTCGCATGTGCGCCCAAACAACGCTTCATCGCCTGGGTTTCGGCCATATCACCCAAGGGGGTGGATGTGCCATGGGCGTTGATATAATCCACCTGATCCGCATTCAGGCCGGCGTTACGCAAGGCATTATTCATGCAGCGCGCGGCGCCCTCGCCATCTTCGCACGGCGAGGTTATATGGTACGCATCCGCGCTCATGCCATAACCGGCCACCTCGGCGTAAATCTTTGCGCCGCGCGCCTTGGCGTGTTCGTATTCTTCCAGCACCAGCACCCCCGCGCCCTCGCCCAGCACGAAACCGTCACGCCCCTTGTCCCACGGGCGGCTGGCGGTGGCAGGATCATCATTGCGCGTGGAAAGCGCGCGTGCCGAGGAAAACCCCCCAACGGCGAGCGCGCAAACTGTCGCTTCAGAACCACCCGCCACCATGATATCGGCATCCCCATATTCGATCAGGCGGGAAGATTCGCCGATGCAATGGGCGGCGGTGGTACAGGCCGTGACCATGGCCAGGTTCGGCCCCTTGAAACCATACATGATGGACAGATTGCCGGAAATCATGTTGATGATGGTGCCGGGAATGAAGAACGGCGAAATTTTGCGCGGACCGGCTGCCAGATAGTCGTCGTGTGTCGCCTCTATCATCGGCAAGCCGCCAATGCCGGAACCGATATTGACGCCGATGCGCTCGGCATTTTGTTCTGTCACCTCGATCCCGGCATCTTTTACCGCCTCCATGCCGGCCACCAGGCCGTAATGAATAAAGGTATCCATGCGCCGCGCATCCTTGGCGGAGAGGTATTGGGTCACGTCGAACCCCTTTACCTCCCCGGCAATTTGCGAAGCGAACTGGCTGGCGTCAAACTTGGTGATGCGGGTGACGCCAGATTTGCCAGCGACAATGTTTTGCCATGCCTGGGCAACCCCTATCCCAACCGGCGAAACAATACCCAGACCGGTAATGACGACTCTGCGCTTAGCCAAGCTGAACTCCGCTAGTGGGGAATAATAAAGACAAGTTACTTGGGATGGGCGTTGACGTAGTCAATAGCCTGTTGCACCGTGGTGATTTTTTCGGCGGCTTCATCGGGAATTTCACATTCGAATTCTTCTTCCAGCGCCATCACCAGCTCGACCGTATCCAGGGAATCTGCGCCCAGATCATTGACAAACGAAGATTCGTTCTTAACTTCGGACTCGTTTACGCCGAGCTGTTCCGAAACGATTTTTTTGACGCGTTGTTCGATATTAGACATGTAACTCTCCCTACTCTGGTTAAAGTTCAAAAAGCCTCGGCATTCTACCAAATTTGCCATCAATTCCCAACTACTGCATTAGGGCGCCTCTAAAAATTCAGAGTTCGCTCAAATGCAAGGCGCGGAAAAAATTTCGCCGCGCCGCATATGTATGATATGTAAGCAAGAAATTTTTTCTGCAACGCCGCAGTTGAGATGAAATCTGGACTTTTAGAGACGCCCTTTACTCCATGTACATTCCGCCGTTGACATGCAAGGTCGCGCCAGTAATATAAGCCGCACCCGGCCCGGCGAGGAAGGCCACGGTGGCGGCGACATCTGCCACTTGCCCGAGGCGCTTTAGCGGCACGTGCTCAATCATCTGGTCGCGTTGTTCTTGCGACAAAGCCTCGGTCATGTCGGTGGCGATAAAGCCGGGCGCGACACAATTGACGGTGATGTTGCGGCTGCCGATTTCGCGCGCCAGAGATTTGCTGAAGCCAATCATCCCCGCCTTGGAGGCGGCGTAATTCGCCTGCCCGGCGTTGCCCATACTGCCCACTACCGAAGAAATGTTGATGATGCGACCGTAGCGCGCCTTCATCATGCCGCGCAGCACGGCGCGACTGAGGCGAAACACTGATTTCAGGTTGGTCGCCATGATGTCGTCCCATTCCTCGTCGGTCATGCGCGCCAGCAGGTTGTCGCGCGTAATGCCAGCGTTGTTGACCAGGATAGCAATCTCGCCATACTGCTTGCGGATTTCGCTGTGTACCTGATCTATTTGTACGCCATCGTTTACGTTGAGCGCCATGCCGCAGCCCTTGATACCGGCTGCCGCCAAATATTCGCTGATCGTCTGTGTGCCTTTTTCTGTGGTCGCGGTGCCGATCACGGCGGCGCCCTGCTTGCCCAGTTCCAGTGCAATGCCCTGCCCGATACCCCGGGTGGCGCCGGTGACCAATGCGATTTGTCCTTGCAAGTTCATTTTGTTCCCCTTGCTTGTTAAGTCAATGCAGCCAATACTGTGTGCAGCGCCGCGCCGTCATTCAGCGCCAGCGCCTGCTGCTTGGTGTCTATACGCTTGTTCAGTCCCGCCAGCACTTTGCCCGGTGCGCATTCCACGTTGTGGGTCACACCCTGCTGCCCGAAATATTGCACGGTTTCCACCCAGCGCACCGGTGAATAGAGCTGGCGCACCAGTGCATCTTTGATTGAGGCGGCATCGGTATAGCTTTTTACATCGGCATTATGCAGCACCGGGATGACGGGAGCTTGTATCTTCACGCCGTTTAAATACGCGCGTAGCTTTTCCGCCGCACCGCGCAACAAGCTGCAATGCGACGGCACGCTCATCGGCAGCATGATCGCACGCTTCGCGCCCTTGCTCTTGGCCAGTTCCATACCGCGTTCCACCGCCGCACGGTGGCCGGCAATCACCACTTGTCCGGGAGAATTATAATTGACCGCCTCCAGCACCTCGCCTTGTGCGGCTTCTTGGCACACAGCACGCACACTGTCGTCATCCAAACCAAGAATTGCAGCAATGCCCCCCACCCCTTCCGGCACGGCCTGTTGCATGACCCCGGCGCGATAGCGCACCAGCGGCAGGGCATCGGCGAACTCAATCGCCCCGCCCACCACCAGCGCAGTGTATTCACCCAGGCTATGGCCGCCCAGCAAGGCCGGAGCCGCTCCATGCAGACCACGCCAGGCGCGGTATACCGCTACGCCGACAGTAAGCATGATGGGCTGGGTATTAACGGTCGCATTGAGTTCCGCATCGCTGCCTTCCGTCACCAGCTGCCACAGGTCTTGCTGCAATAGGCTGGAAGCCTCGGCAAAGGTGTCGCGCACCACTGGAAAATCGGCATAGCCGTTCATCATGCCGCGCGCTTGCGAGCCTTGACCGGGAAAAACGAAAGCGAATTTAGTCATAATTAAAAACAGTTATCAGTCTATAGACGTTAGTCGTTAGTCGTTAGTCGTTAGTCGTTAGTCGTTAGTTGGTTGCCATGGTTTAGTTTTAACTAGCGACTAACGTCTAACGACTACCAACTGCTTTTAGCCTACCAGCGAATCAATACCGCGCCCCATGTAAACCCGCCGCCGACCGCTTCCAGCAGCACATGCTGCCCGGGCTGAATGCGCCCGTCGCGCACTGCAACATCCAACGCCAGCGGGATGGATGCGGCCGAGGTGTTGCCGTGGCGGGCAACCGTCACCACCACCTTGTCCATGCTCATGCCGAGCTTCTTAGCCGTGGCTTCCATGATGCGGATATTGGCTTGATGCGGCACCAGCCAGTCTATATCGGCGCCTTGCATCTTGTTATCGGCCAGCACCTCTTCCACCACTTCGCTCAGCACCTTAACCGCGAACTTGAACACCGCCTTGCCATCCATTTTCATGTAGGGATCGCCGACTATCGCGCCATTGCGTATGCTGCCATCGGCGCTCAACATACCGCGGTAACTGCCGTCGGCGTGCAATTTGGCAGATAGGATGCCGGGCGTTTCGCTGCGCTGCAATACCACCGCACCGGCGCCGTCGCCAAACAATACGCAGGTGGTGCGGTCTTTCCAGTTGAGCAGGCGCGACAGCACTTCCGTACCCACCACCAACGCATTGCGCGCCTGTCCGCAGCGAATGAACAAATCGGCGGTATTCAGCGCGTAAACGAAGCCGCTGCACACGGCCTGCACGTCAAACGCCGCACCCTGCCTGATGCCCAGCTTGTCCTGCAGAATACAGGCAGTGCTGGGAAAAATTTGATCCGGCGTGGTCGTGGCGACGATGACCAGATCAATCTCATCCACATTTATTCCGGCGGCCTCGATTGCCTTGTGGCTGGCATGCATGGCCAGATCGCTGGCCATTTCTCCGTCGGCGGCAAAATGCCGCTCGACGATGCCGCTGCGGCTGAGTATCCAGTCATGCGAAGTATCAACTATCTTTTCCAGGTCGAAGTTAGTCACAATCCTGGCGGGTAGATAGCTGCCGGTGCCGATTATTTTTGAATACATCAGGAAATTTCTCCCGCTGCTGGTTGGCGCGCATGATGCCACTTTTCAAGGTGCTCGCTCATGTGGTGCAGCATGCCGCCGCGCGCTTCCTCGGCCGCGCGTTCGATAGCGCACAGGAAGGCGAAGGCATCGGCGGAGCCATGGCTTTTTAGCACGATACCCCTCAGCCCCAACAGGCTGGCGCCATTGTAACGGCGAGGGTCCATGCGGCGTTTGAATGCCTTGAGCACGGGCATGGCAATCAGGCCGGCCAGCTTGGTAAATATATTGCGGTTGAATTCCTCGCGCAGAAAGCCGCTCAACATCCGCGCCAGCCCCTCTGTCGTTTTAAGCGACACATTCCCGACAAAACCGTCACAGACCACCACATCGGTCACGCCCTTGAAAATGTCGTCGCCTTCGATATTGCCATAAAAATTCAAATCGCTTTGCCGCAACAACTCGACCGCCTGCTTGACCACCTCATTGCCCTTGATGTCTTCGCTGCCAATGTTAAGCAGTCCCACCGTAGGCTTATCCTTATGTTCGATGGCGCTGACCAGCGTGCTGCCCATCAGCGCGAATTGCAACAAATGCTCGGCGCTGCAATCCACATTCGCGCCGAGATCGAGCATACATACCTGTCCTTTGATAGTCGGCAGAAAAGAGGCGATCGCTGGCCGGTCTATGCCGGGCAGCATCTTCAGCACATAACGTGCGGTGGCCATCAGTGCGCCGGTATTGCCCGCGCTGACGCAGGCAGCCGCCTCGCCATTCTTGACCAAGTTAATGGCGACGCGCATGGAAGAATCTTTTTTGTTGCGCAATACCAGCTGCGGAGATTCATCCATGCCGACCACTTCGCTGGCGGCATGGATGCGCAGACTCGGGCCGGTTTCGATTTTAAGAGTGCGCAGCTCGGCCTCGATGGCATCGGGCAGCCCGACCAGCACAATGGTATCGCCGGGATTCTTGCGCAGGTATTCCACTGCGGCGGGCACGGTAACGTGCGTACCATGGTCGCCGCCCATAGCATCAACGGCTATTGTGACATCCACCAGGCGATCCTCGTAGTAACGCTGTGTTCAAAAAAAACGGGAGAATGCGCCCCGGCAGATTGAGCGCGCATCCTTTAGTGTTAACGTGAAACTCGCGCAGCGAGACTTTCTCCCCCACACCCTCAGGGGCAGGGCTAGGGTGGGGGAAATAGTCATAGGGACACCTCTAAAAATCCAGATTTCATCCCAACTGCTGCGTTGCGGAAAAAATTTCTTGCTAACATATCAATCATATGCGGCGCTGCGAAATTTTTTTCGCGCCTTGCATTTGGGCG
>CAMTXD010000089.1:0-6372 GCA_947085625.1 uncultured Gallionellaceae bacterium
ACTTCCAGCGTCTTGAGTATCTGCGAAGATACCGCCACACCACGTATCTCCTCGATGTCACCACGTGTCACTGGCTGACGGTAGGCGATGATGGCCAGTGTCTCCATCACGGCGCGTGAATAGCGCGGCGGCTTTTGCGGATTGAGGCGATCAAGGTAAGTCTGCATGTGAGGATGAGCACGGAAGCGCCAGCCATTGGCTACATGGCTTAGCTCCACGCCACTATCGGCGTAATCCTGCGCCAGTTGCGCCAACAATTCTTCTACCAGACTATTTTCCACTGGCACATCGGAGAGTCTTTTCAACTCAGCCAATGACAAGGGCTCCTGCGTGGTGAGCAGGGCTGCTTCCACGATCTTTTTGAGATGCGCTCTATCCACTGGCGCACTGGCCACTGGCGCAATGGCTTCCTCAGACTGAGGTAAGGTTTCGACTTGCCCTGACATAGATATTCCCCAACGTTTCGGTTTGTGTGATCTCGACCAAGGTCTCCTTGGCCAGCTCGAGGATAGCGATGAACGTCACCACCAGTTGTGGGACGCCGCCCTGCACATCGAACAGATTTTCGAAGGATTCAAATTCTCCATGGCGCAGGGTGCGCAGCACATGGGTCATCTGCTCGCGCACCGACAGCTCTTCACGCCGCACCTTGTGGTGCGTATTCTGTTTGGCACGCGCCAGCAAGGTCAGCCAGGCCTGGCGCAAATCTTCCACAGACACATTGGGCAAGCGTTGTTCGACCGTGCGTTCTATCAATACCTGCACTAACTCAAAATCTCGCCCGGCCTGCGGCAATTCGTTCAGCTTCTGCGCCGCCAGTTTCATCTGTTCGTATTCCAGCAGCCGCCGCATCAGTTCGACGCGCGGGTCTTCCACCTCTTCACCCGACACCTTGGGCGGACGCGGCAGCAACATGCGCGATTTGATCTCGATCAGCACCGCCGCCATCAGCAAATACTCGGCCGCCAGTTCCAGGCGGTTGCGCTGCATGACTTCGATATAGCTCATGTATTGCAGCGTCAACTGCGCCATCGGAATATCGAGCACATCCAGGTTGTGCTTGCGGATCAGGTACAACAGCAGGTCGAGTGGCCCCTGGAAAGTTTCCAGCACCACTTCCAGCGCATCCGGCGGGATGTATAAATCCTGCGGCATCTCCAGCAAGGGTTCACCGTGGATGCGCACGCCAGAGTGGTTAGGCAGAGTGGCTTCTATCATGGTTTGCGGTTCATTCCTGAAAAAATTTTAGGAGCCGAACAGGATAATCTTGCTCGGCTTGGCCGCCGCAACCAGTCTGGCAACTACCTGCTGTATGGTTTGTTCTGAAATCATCAGTCCTCCATTAGCTGTAACCCAGCCCCATCGCTTCACGCACATCGCGCATGGTGACAGCAGCCAGCTTGCGCGCTTTTTCGCAGCCATCAGAAATAATATTGCGCACCAGTACCGGATCGTCCAGGTACATTTGCGCACGTTCGCGCATCGGCTTTTGCTCATCCAGCACGGCTTGTATGACCGGCTGTTTGCATTCGAGGCAGCCTATGCCTGCGCTGCGGCAGCCTTTTTGCACCCATTGCTTGGTGTCTTCATTGGAATATACCTGGTGCAATTGCCACACCGGACATTTGTCCGGGTCGCCGACATCGCTGCGGCGCACGCGCGCCGGGTCGGTGGGCATGGTGCGAATTTTTTTGGTCACGCTGGCTTCGTCTTCACGCAGGGTGATGGTGTTGTTGTAGGACTTGGACATTTTCTGCCCGTCCAGGCCCGGCATTTTGGAAGCCACAGTTAGCATGGCTTGCGGCTCGGATAAGATCATTTTTCCACCGCCCTCAAGGTAGCCGAATAATCGCTCGCGATTGCCCATGCTGAGACTCTGTTGTTCTTCCAGCAAGGACCTGGCCGATTGTAGCGCCTCGTCATCGCCGTGTTCCAGATAGCGTGTGCGCAGTTCGGCATACAGCCTGGCTTTTTTGCTACCCAGTGTTTTGACCGCTGCTTCGGCTTTTTCCTCGAAGCCCGGCTCGCGCCCGTAGATGTGGTTGAAGCGGCGCGCAATCTCGCGCGTGAATTCGATATGCGGCACCTGGTCTGAGCCCACCGGCACCTGGTTGGCGCGGTAGATGAGAATATCCGCGCTTTGCAGCAGCGGATAGCCCAAGAAACCATACGTGCTCAAATCTTTTTCCGACAATTTTTCCTGCTGATCCTTATAGGTCGGCACGCGTTCCAGCCAGCCCAGCGGCGTGATCATGGATAGCAGCAAATGCAGTTCAGCATGTTCCGGTACTTTTGACTGGATGAACAGCGTGGCGCGCGCCGGATCAACGCCCGCAGCCAGCCAGTCCACGACCATATCCCACACGCTTTGTTCGATGACCTGGGGAGTATCGTAATGCGTGGTCAGCGCGTGCCAATCGGCGACGAAGAACAGGCACTCAAATTCCTGCTGCATCTCCACCCAATTTTTCAGTACGCCGTGATAATGCCCGAGGTGCAGGCCGCCCGTGGGGCGCATTCCAGATAGTACGCGATCAGCAAACATAGTTTCTCTTACAGTCCTCTTACAGTCCAAAAATAGAATTGATTAACTGAGTCAGCCCTCTTACTGGCGGCAACAATATCCAGCCCAGCACCGGCGTGCCTTGTATTGGAACAATGGCCAGAAAAATCAGGATGAACATGCCATACGGCTCGACTTTCTCTAACTGGAACGCCTGTCGCTGCGGCAGCAGGCTGACCGTGACACGCCCGCCATCTAGCGGCGGCAGCGGCAACAGGTTGAGCACCAGCAGCACCACGTTAATCGTAATCCCGATCTGCGTCATTTCCAGCAACGGTTCGGCGAAATAACTTTGCGGGAATGCCCATGCCAGCTTGGCCAGCAGCGCCCACAGCAGCGCCATGAACAAGTTGGCGGCAGGACCGGCCAGCGCCACCCACAACATATCCTGTTTGGGACGGCGCAACGCGTCAAAGTTGACCGGCACCGGCTTGGCCCAACCAAACAGGATACCGCCCAGCACCAATGTTAACATCGGCAACAGAATGGTGCCGAACGGGTCAATGTGGCGTAGCGGATTGAGGCTGATGCGTCCCTGCTGAAAGGCGGTCATGTCGCCGAAATGGCGCGCCACATAGCCATGCGCCGCCTCATGCAGGGTTATTGCAAATAAAACGGGGATGGCCGCGATGGCGATGGTTTGTATCAATTGCTCGATCTGCACGTTTATTCCTCAATTCCAAAATGGGCCACATCGCCACGGCCAGCGCGCACCAGCACTGGCGTATCGCTGGTCAGATCTATCACGGTGGTCGGCGTAAGATGCGTCGCGCCGCCGTCCAACACCACATCAAGCAGATGTCCGAGACGGTCAAAAATTTCTTGCGCATCATTCAGCGGGTGCTCCTCACCCGGCAAGATCAGGGTAGCGCTTAACAAAGGCTCACCCAGTTCTTTCAGCAGCGCCAAGGCCACCGGATGATCGGGTATGCGGATGCCGACCGTGTTGCGCTTTGGATGTTGCAATCGCTTGGGTACTTCCTTGGTGGCTTGCAGGATGAAAGTATAACTGCCCGGCGTATTGTTCTTCAGCAGGCGGAACTGCACATTATCCACCCGCGCATAGCGGGCGAGCTCGGACAGGTCGCGGCAGACCAGCGTCATATGGTGCTTGTCATCCACGCCGCGTATCTGGCGGATGCGCGCCACGGCATCCTTGTCGCCGAGATGGCAACCCAGGGCATAGCAGGAGTCGGTGGGATAGGCGATTACCGCGCCAGCACGCACCAATTCAGCAGCCTGCTTGATTAGACGGGGTTGCGGATTGTCTGGGTGAATAGTGAAAAATTGTGCCATGGCTAAAATCGGTGATAAGTGATAAGTGATTGGTGATGGGTGACCCAGCACTTGTCACTTGTCACCTATTACCCGCCGCCTCCCACACCTGCCACACCGGACGACAGTCCAGCGGAAAATCTGGTAAGCGCCCCAAGTCACGGTAGCTTTCGCCCGGGCCATGAAAATCCGAGCCGCACGAGGCGAACAAATCAAACTCTTTAGCGTAACGGGCAAACTCGGCATATTGCTCCGGCGTGTGGCCGCCACTTACCACCTCTATCCCCTGCCCGCCCAGATCAGAAAATTCACGCAGCAACTCGCGCAGGGTCTTCTGCCCCATCGCCTTGCGTCCCGCCGTGTAACGTCCCGGATGCGCCAACACGGCCACGCCCCCGCTACCGACTATCCAGCCTACCGTGTCCGGCAGCGATGCCCATTGATGCGATACATAGCCCGGCTTGCCCTTGACCAGATAATTCTTGAATACACTGCGCACATCTTTACAACGTCCGCTCTCCACCAGAAAGCGGGCGAAGTGCGTGCGCCCGATGATGCCGGGATTGGCCGCGTAGCGGTAAGAACCTTCCAGCGCGCCACCGATACCGCTCTTGGCCAGCGATTCCGCCATCAGTTGCGCCCGCGCGCCCCGCCCGCTACGTATGGTACGCAAGCCTTCGACCAGTGGTGGGTAGGTGGGATCAATTTTCAAGCCGATGATGTGCAGCGTAAAGTTGCGCCAGGTCACGGAAATTTCTACGCCGTTAATCAACTGCATACCATACTGTGCGGCAGCACTGGCCGCCTCGGCCAGCCCGGCGACATCGTCATGGTCGGTCAAAGCGAGGAATTTCACCCCCCGCCCGGCCGCGCGCGTCACCAGCTCGGTCGGCGACAACAGCCCGTCGGATACGGTGGAATGGCAATGCAAATCGTAATCGAGCATGGGATCAGGCGAGAATTTCGCCGCCCCCTTTTGCACCCGCAAGAGGCACACCAGTGGGTACCCCGCTGCTACGCAGCGACCCTTCCGCAGTCATGACGTTCCCTTCCATTACCCTCTGGCGGCGGATTTCCTTGGGATCGGCGATGAGGGGGCGATAAATTTCGATGCGATCATGATCACGCAAGACTGCATAGTCTTTGCATAACTTACCAAAAATGCCGAGTTTGTTTTTGGCTAGGTCTATAGCGGGATGTTTTTCCCGTATGCCGGAAATACTTATCGCATTATTCACAGTGCAGCCCTGCGGCACCTGCAGCTTCAGCAGGGTCTGCTCGTGCGGCAGCGCATACAGCACTTCAATACTAATCATGTCACTCATAAACTTTCTCTGCGCGGTGGACGAAGGCATCCACAAAACTGTTTGCAATGTAATGAAACACCGGGCCAACCATCTTTTCCAGAAGCTTGTTAGAAAACTCATAATGCAGCCTGAGCTCTATTTTACAGGCAGAATCGCTAAGCGGGATGAAATGCCAGTCACCGTCGAGATGCTTGAACGGCCCGTCTTTCAATGTTATGTCAATGTGGTAAGGCGCCTGACGCACGTTCTCCGTGGTAAAACTATGTTTGATATGGTGATAATCAATATGCAGCGTCGCGTGCACGGTGGTGCCATCCACCGCATTGACGCTGGCCCCGCCGCACCATGGCAGGAATTGCGGATAATCAGCCACATTATCCACCAGCTTAAACATCTGCTCCGCGCTATACGGAACCAGAACGGATTTCTCAACTAACGCCATTGCTCAATCTGATTAGCCAACCAAAGCTGGTAGAATATACGAGATATGAGCATCGTCCAAAACAAAAAAGCATTTCACGACTACTTCATCGAAGACCGCTACGAGGCAGGCCTCGTGCTGCAAGGCTGGGAGGTCAAGGCTATCCGCGCCGGCAACGTCAACCTCAAGGAAGCCTACGTCACGATAAAAGACGGCGCCCTGCACCTGTTCGGCTCGCACATCAGCCCGCTCAAGACTGCCTCCACGCACATCATTCCCGACCCCGTGCGGACACGAAAATTGCTATTGCACGCATCCGAAATCAGTAAACTGATAATTAAAGTGCAGCGTGCCGGCTACACCCTGATGCCCCTGAATATGCACTTCAAGGGCGGACGAGTCAAACTTGAAATCGGCCTGGCCAAGGGCAAAAAACAGCACGACAAGCGCGATACCGAGCGCGAGCGCGACGCCTCACGCGAAGCCCAGCAAGCGATGAAAAAATCGCGGCGCTAATGCCGCGTGTACAGCCATCGGCTCCATGCCTGCCAGAAAAAGCGCTTATTACACCCCAAAACTTCTTATGCGGCCTGGCTTGCTAGAGGTGCTTTCAGTCAATGCTACAATTCGCATCTTTACCTGCAAGGCCTCTGCCACATGAGTTCAACTAAAGCTTCCTCCGGGGAAAATTTGCCCGGCAATTTCCTTACGACATAAATATGGGTACCTCTAAAAATTCAGAGTTCGCCCAAATGCAAGGCGCGGAAAAAATTTCGCCTCGACGCATATGAATTATATGTAAGCAA
>CAMTXD010000090.1:0-10392 GCA_947085625.1 uncultured Gallionellaceae bacterium
CTCAGTTGGACGGGATGGAGTGTGCTATTTTTGGGGTGCTGGGCAAGGCGCAACGACGCGGAATGGTCGTTCCATTCCAAGGAGTTGCAACGCAGCCATGTGCCGCAAAAATAGTGCAATCCATCCCGTAGCGGTCTCACCAATCGGGTGAAAAGATCAATCATGAATAAATATATTGAAATCATTTTGTTAAATGCCCAGATAAGCGGTCAACTGGGGTTTCTAGGTTTAAGTGGGCGGAATTTAAGGGTTGGCCGGCTGAGGGTTCAACGCGGCAGCGGCAGCGGGTACTTTGCCTGCCGAACATTGGTGATCCGCGTCATATTCCAGTACCAGTAGGGTCAACAGGGTAATCATGAACGGCAGGGCGCTGACTGCCCCAATTAGAGCGAAGATCAGCATGCGGGACCATTCCATAGCGGTTCCGCCAAAAAATACCAGCGCAATAAACGCGACGGTGGACAACAGCAAAATCACAAAAATGCGCGCACGCTTGGCCGCGAGCATCCAGTGGCATTGGACAAACCATGATGTTTCAGTGCTCGCAGCACGTTTGGCCGCGAAGATAATGTATGTCAAGCTGATGAGCGAGATGACGGGTACCAGCATGAGGAGTTGCGGCAGGTCTTTAATCACGGAGATTCCAGCCACTAACAGGAATACGTGGTTAACAATCAGATTGAACATAAAAATCATGTGTAGGCGTTTGGCGCGTTTGATTTCCTCAGGACTTGCTTGGTAACTCATGACTTTTCCTTGCACAATAATGTGTCGCAATAGTGAATAGGACGCATCATGGCCGCTTGCGCCGTCCGTGTCAACGCGCGCACTTTCCAATATAAGTTTGGCTTGAGTAATCCCGGCACAAGTGAAACCTACAGTGGTGGATTGTTAGACCAAAGGAACGCATGTTAAGCCGCAATACCTGTATGGTTTTTTGATAAATATCTGCGCACGAGGTAGGAGCAAGCCAGCTATTCCAAGGTAATATAGCGACTTGAATTGAATTGTAAGGATAGCAATGAAGTGCGTGGATGATTTTCGCCTGCGGTTTGGCAAGCAGGAGCTGGTGCCTATTATGATAGGCGGGATGGGGGTGGACATTTCCACTGCCGAGCTGGCGCTGGAAGCGGCGCGCCTGGGCGGTATCGGCCATCTTTCCGACGCCATGTTGCCGACCGTAACGGATCGGCGGCTGGACACCAAGTTCGTCAAGGCCAAGTCCAAGCAGTATAAATACAACGTCGCCAACACCGACAAGTCTGCGGTGCAATTCGACCTTGGACAGATTGCCGAGGCGACGCGCCTACACGTGAGTAAAGCCATGGAAGCCAAGCGCGGCCCCGGCATGATTTTCGTTAACTGCATGGAAAAGCTCACCATGAATGCGCCGCGCGAGACCCTGCGCGTGCGTTTGCATGGGGCGCTCTCGGCTGGCGTGGACGGCATTACCCTGAGCGCCGGGCTGCATCTGGGCTCGTTTGCGCTGATGGAATACCATCCGCGTTTCCGCGATGCCAGGCTGGGCATCATCGTTTCCTCGCTGCGCGCGCTGCAAATCTTCCTGCGCAAAAATGCCAAGCTCGACCGCCTGCCCGATTACGTCGTGGTCGAGGGGCCGCTGGCCGGTGGCCACCTGGGTTTTGGCATGGACTGGGCAAAATACGACTTGCGCGAAATATTCACCGAAATTTATCAGTATTTGCAGGCCGAAAAACTGGACATTCCACTCATACCTGCCGGCGGCATTTTCACCGGCAGCGATGCCGTGTCATACCTGGAAGCGGGTGCGGCAGCGGTGCAAGTGGCGACGCGCTTTACTGCGGCACGCGAGTGCGGACTGCCGGAAAAGGTGATGCAGGAATACTTCAAGGCCAACGAACAAGATATCGAAGTCAACAATATTTCGCCCACCGGCTATCCCATGCGTATGTTGAGCAACAGTCCGGCCATCGGCGCCGGCATCCGTCCTAACTGCGAAGCCTACGGATATCTGCTCGATGCCAAGGGTAATTGCGCCTATATTGACGCCTACAACCGTGAAGTGGCGGCCCACCCGAATGCCAAGAAGATTTCCGTGATGGACAAGACTTGTTTGTGCACTGCCATGCGCAACTTCGATTGCTGGACCTGCGGCCACTACACCTATCGTCTCAAAGACACCACGCGCAAACTGCCGGATGGTACTTATCAGATACTCAGCGCCGAGCACGTGTTCAAGGATTACCAGTTCAGCACCGATGGCAAAATAGCCTTGCCGCCTTAGCTTCTTGTCCTCGCGCGCCCGCGCCCGCGCCCGGCTCGTGCTTCGTTTACAATTGCCTTTATGCCTATGAACAATTTTCAGCCCGGCACCATGAGTAGGATGGGTGGAGCGGCTTCACGCGTAACCCATCATTGCAACGTGAGCTTGATGGGTTCCGAAAAACGCGCCACCCATCCTACAAATGCAAATGAGCCAAGCTGAAAATTGTTCATAGGCGCTATTGCCTTTATCATTGCAGCGGGTCGTGATATGAAAAAATTCGTGAAATACAGTTTGTGGGCGGTGGCCGGAGTGGTCGCCGTTGCGGTAGCTGGTGTGGCTTATCTCGCCGCGACCTTCAACCCCAACGACTATAAGGCGCAGCTCATCCAGTTGGTGAAGGACAAGCAGCAACGCACCCTTAAGCTGGATGGCGACATCAAACTCGTGTTCTTTCCCAGTATAGGCGTCAATCTGGGCAGTGTGTCACTGTCGGAGTTTCAGGGCGACCAGGAATTTGCCGCAGTTGACAGCGCGCGCGTGTCGCTGGCGCTGCTGCCGCTGCTGTCCAAGCAAATAGTGGTGGACGAGGTAGTGGTCAGCGGACTGAAGGCGGGGTTGGTGAAGTTCAAGAATGGCAAGAGCAACATTGACGACCTGATGAGCACGGGTGCAAGCAAGGGCGAGGGCGAGAGCCAGGACAAGGATAAATCGCAAGGGGTGCAGTTCAAGTTCGACATCGCCTCGGTGCTCGTGGAAAAAGCCACACTGAGTTATCGCGATGAAGCCACAGGTGCCAAGTATGCAGTGAAAGACCTCAAGCTGCAGACCGGGCGCATCGCCAACGGCGTGCCGGCCAGGATAGATTTCACGGCGCTGATTCAGGCCAGCCAACCCAAGCTGGATATCGCCACGCAAATGAGGGCTACGCTTACTTTTGACCTGGAACAGCAGTTGTATCAGGTGCAAGGATTGGATTTGCAAGCCAGGGGCGCGGCGCTCGACATCAGTAATCTAGTGGTGCAGGCCAGCGGTGATGTCAGTGCGAAGCTGGCTACGCAGGAATTTACTGCCAGGAAGCTGGCGGTTTCCGTCACCGGCGTCAAGGGTAAGGACAACTTTGATGCCAGGCTGGATGTCTCATCGTTAAACATGGCCAAGGACAAATTCTCCGGCGACAAACTGACGCTGAATGCCAAGCTGGACGGCGCGCTGGGCAAGATTGTGGCGGCACTGAGCCTGCATGACCTGAGCGGCAATGCGCAATTATTCAAGAGCCGTGAGCTGGCGCTGGAACTGGATATCAAACAGCCGGAACAGGCATTCAAGGTAAAACTGACTTCGCCCGTATCCGGAAACTTTGAACAGCAGCAATTCAATCTTTCCGATCTTAAAGTCGCAGTCAATGCCAGTGGCGACAAATTGCCGAATAAATCAGTCAGCAGCGAGATGCAGGGCAGCGTGCAAATTGATGGCGTCCGCCAGAGTGTGCAGGCCAGCCTCGCAGGCGGTCTGCTGCAAAGCCAGGTCAAGGCCAGAGTGGCGGTGAAAAACTTCACCAGGCCCGCCATTCGCTTCGACGTGGATGTGGATCAGTTTGATGCCGATCTGTATCTATCCAAGGAGGCGGCAGGTGCTGCCCCAAAACCTGCCACAGCAGAGCAGCCGCTGGATTTCTCTGCCCTGAAAGAACTCAATCTGGAAGGCGGCTTGCGCATCGGCACGCTCAAGATCGCCAACGTGAAAGCCGCGCAATTGCGCATCGGCGTAAAAGCGCATAACGGCCTGGTCAATGTCAGCCCCTTGTCCGCCAATCTGTATCAGGGCAGCGTCAGCGGCAGTCTCAGCATTAACGCGCAGGCCACACCCAGTATCGCCATCAAGCAGACCATGAGCGGCATCAACATCGCGCCGCTGCTCAAGGATATTGCCGATCTCGATATGCTGGAAGGCAAAGGCGACGTGTCGCTCAATCTCAGCGCGCAAGGCAATACGGTGAGTGCGATCAAGAAGGATTTGAGTGGTGACATGGCGCTGAATCTGGCGGATGGGGCAATCAAGGGGATCAACCTGACCAAGCTGATAAGCGGCGCGCAGTCCCTAGGCAAGGGCAGCTCTAAGCAGACCATGGGTGTCAGCAAGGAAGAAAAAACCGAGTTCAGCGAATTCAAGGCCAGCTTCAAGGTGAAAAATGGGGTGGCGCACAACGAAGACCTGTCGGTGAAAGCACAGCTGCTGCGCATGGCGGGCAAAGGCGACATCGATATCGGTAACGACAGCATCAACTACGCGACCAAGGCCACGCTATACAAATCGCCGGATGGACAGGGCGGCAGCGTCACCGTGCCGGTGCATCTGAGCGGGCCGTTCAGCGATTTAAAATATACCATCGATTATGGCGCAATGGTGGCGGACATCGCCAAGCAGAAGATTGATGCCAAGAAAGAGCAGATCAAAACGCAGGTGCAGGATCAGCTTAAGAACAAACTCAAAGGCCTGTTCAAATAAACGCTCCTCCCCTAAACCCCTCCCGACCTCCCCTTGTCAGGGGAGGAGGAGTAGTGGTCGCCCCTCCCCTGACAAGGGGAGGTCGGGAGGGGTTTGAGTGAGCGATTTTTCCAAACGAATCATAAACTGGCAGCGCCAGCATGGCCGCCACAACCTGCCGTGGCAGGGCGCAGACGCCTACCATGTGTGGCTATCAGAAATCATGTTGCAGCAAACCCGGGTTGACACCGTCATCCCCTATTACCAGCGTTTCATATCAAGTTTTCCGAATGTCGCCGCACTCGCCGCCGACAGTGAAGAGGCAGTATTGGCGCACTGGAGCGGCCTCGGCTATTACGCGCGCGCCCGCAATCTACACCGCGCTGCGCAGCACATCATGCAACTGCACGGAGGTAAATTCCCCAATAACTTTGACCACGTCCTCGCCCTGCCCGGCATAGGCCGCTCGACAGCAGCAGCGATTTGCGCCCTGGCCTTCAAGCAACGCCACGCCATACTGGATGGCAACGTCAAGCGCGTGCTGGCGCGCTACTGCGGCATTGAGGGCTATGTCGGTGATAAAAAAATTGAAGCACAACTGTGGCAACAAGCTGAAGCGCTATTGCCACACTCGTCCCCTCCCCCCTCGCAGGGGAGGGGCGGTTCTGATGATTCAATTGCTGTTTATACACAAGCCCTGATGGATCTGGGCGCGTTGATCTGCACCCGCAGTAAACCGCTATGCAATTCGTGCCCCGTGCAAACCGATTGCGTGGCCTGGCAAGTTGGGCAAGTTGCACAACTGCCCACACCGCGCCCACGCAAGGTCATACCGGAAAGACACAGCACTTTTTTATTGTTGCTCAATGGCAACGACATCCTGCTGGAAAAGCGCCACGGCAGCGGCATCTGGGGCGGGCTGTGGTGTCTGCCGCAAGTGGATAAGGGGCAGGATATCAGCGCCTACTGCGCGCTACATTTTGCTGTAGATGCAACGCAAGTATTTGCGCTACCCGTGTTCACCCACACCTTCACCCATTTCAGATTACACATTACGCCGCTGAAATTTCAGGTGCAGCGCAAGCACAATCAAGCAGAAGAACCGGGCAGGGTGTGGCTGGATGTAAGTGAGGCATTACAAGCGGCAATTCCAGCCCCAGTGCGCAAACTGTTGCAGGAGTTGCAGGCACAGCGCATATAGGCGTGAAGGGTGTTGCGATATGTTTTTAACCCAGATTGTCTGTTAGAACATGCCGTCCCTTCCCCCTTGCAGAGAGGGAGAACGTAGCGAGGGGGCTTTAGAATGGGGGTAGAGCAACTGGCGGTTCCCTCCACCGAAATGGGAACAACTTCTATAAGCGACCTCGTGTCGCACCCTAACGTAAAGTTGAGGGCGCGCGCCGCTTTTGGCGCGGCCCTCTCGAACGCCATGTTAGGTTTTATTATTCTGTTCCAACGTTATGACTACATTTCCTTTCTTGCGCCCGGTGTCAACGTAGCGGTGAGCCTCGGCGATCTGCTCGAACGGATAACGCCGATCAATGAACGGTTTGAATTCTCCCGCCTCAGCCAGCTTCGCGAGGAAACGCAAATCCTCTACGCGCGCGGTTGCTGGCCCAGCGATGATTCTCTTGCTGCTCGTCATCGACACCCATGGAATCTGAAGCATGTCTGGCAGCCCACCTAAAACCATAAGAAGGCGTCCTCTTTCCTTTAGCGAATCTTTGCTACGGGAGAACGGAGCCGTGCCGACTGTATCGACAATGATGTCATAGGTTTCACCATTTTCCGTAAAATCCTCTTTGGTGTAATCGATTACATGATTGGCGCCCAGAGATCGCACCAATTCCATGTTCGCGGTACTGCACACCCCGGTCACGTCTGCACCGAAGTGCTTGGCAAGCTGCACCGCAGCGGTGCCTACCCCTCCAGAAGCGCCATTGATGAGTACTCTTTCCCCGCTCTGAAGTTTTCCTCTTCTGAAGAAATCCAGCGCCGTTGTTCCGCCAAAAGATATTGCGGCGGCTTCCTCGTAGGTCAGATTGGCCGGCTTTAGTGCCACCGCCCCGTCTTCTGGCATGCATTTGTACTCTGCATAACAACCCATGTCGGCATCGCTAAATGCAAAAACCTGGTCACCGACTTTGAATTTGTGTACGTCTTTGCCGACCGACTCAACTTCACCGGCGAGCTCTGTTCCCAGAATGGGTTGCCTTGGTCTTGAGATTCCAAAAACCAAACGCGAGATGAGTCCGAAGCCAACAGGCACATTGAGACTGCGCACCCTCCAGTCGCCGGATGTTACTGTTGTCGCATGTATTCTTATCAGAACTTCGTTATCCTTGGGGATGGGCTTCTCCACCTCCTTCAATTGAAGAACATCGGGCGGCCCGTATCTTTCATACATAATTGCTTTCATACGTCATCCTCCAGGGTCGCTTTGATACGCGGTCTCTCGCGTTGTCCAACGTGAAGCTAAGGGGCTGCGCCGCTTTTGCGCAGTCCCGCTTGGGCGCCGGGGATTGGGCGGGTTGTTACGCATAGTTTCATGCCCCAGACCCCAGCGATTTAGCGATGCCTTGACTGTATGGAGTCGGTTGCAAGCCAAATGCGGATTCAATCTTGCTGCTGTCGAAGCGATAGTCATACTCAAACTGGTACATCATTTCTTCGTTTTCACGAATCACTGGCATGAAAACGCCCATGAGCTTCAGCATCCAGCCGGGCACGACTTGCAGCTTGTAGGATTGTCCTGCCAGATGGCATGCCAAACGCACGAAGTCCGCTCCGGTAAGCGGCTCCTTGGTGGTTGGCAGGTGCCACGATTGGCCGTATGCGTTCAATGATCGTCCCAACACAGCCACGGCACGACCGGCGTCTGGCGTAAATGTGAAAGTGTGAACTGTATTAGGGTTGCCTATCCACTGAGGCGATTTCCCAGCCTTGAGGCGTTCGAACACAGTAGCATGTGGAAAGCTTTGCACTGCGCCGGGGCCGTAGAAATCAGCCGAACGCACGATCATCGCCTGCAGATTGCCGCTGCGCATCTCATCAAGCAGCATCGTTGCAATCTTTGCTCTAACCTCACCCTTTTTGCTGATTGGATTGAACGGCGTATCCTCCGTCATCACCCCATCCACCCGGCCATAGGCATAAACGTTGTCGAAGAACACAAGGCGTGCGCCATGCTGTTTGCAAGCGTCGATTGCATGGCGCATCACACGTGGCCATTGCTCTTGCCAGACAGTTGCGTTGTATTTCAAACCGGCAACCAGATAGACCACTTCGCTACCGGCCACCGCATTGGCTGTTGCTTTTTCGTCCAAAAGGTCGGCAACAAGCGCCTCGTCGGTCGGGTTCGCCTTGCGAGGATTCCGACTCACCTGCCGGATGTCTGACGTATATGCTGCCAGTGCTCGCGAAAGCTCCCGAGCAATGACGCCATTGGCGCCAAGTATCGTATGCATAGCTTTACACCTTTCCAAAATTAAAACCACGAGATGCCCAACGAGGCTGTAGGAAAACTACTTGAGTGGTCGGAAGACATGGTATTCGGGGGTCACTTGACCCTTCCTCGAAGTAAGATCGTTCAATACAGCGCGTTTTGAGGGGTCGTTTTGTATTTATGGCAAACACCATTTTTCATTTTGAGTTTTTCTACAGCCTCAACGTAAAGTTGAGGGGCTGCGCGCTTTTGCGCAGTCCCGCTTGACTGCCGGGTTGGGCGGCACAGTAATTGATGGAGCGGTTTCACGTCTGACAAGCACTGAGCTGGGCATACTCAAGCCTCTTCAACGAGGAACAGAAGAACGCGTGGGGTAAGCGAGCGTGCCTTATGCCCATGGTCTGCACCTTTTGGAATAAAAATGCCTGCGCCTTCGGCATACCGAACACATTGGCTGCGAAAATCGATTTCCAGTTCTCCGTGCAGCACAAAACCTATGTGACCTTTTGCACACCAGTGCAACTCCACAAACTCCGACGAAAATTCAGCAAGGCGCATTTGCCTCTGTCCATCGCTGAACACTTTGAATCGAACGCCAGGCATCGGCGTTTCCCAAGGCAAGGAATCAAACTCTACTTTGTAGGGTTCCATGGCTCAGGCTCTCGAACGTCATGCTAGGGCTATAGTACGCCACGCTCTATCTCTTGCAGGTAGATGAAGGCGGGCGCTTTTACGCCAGCCTTTCTCCTGATTTCTACCAGCTCAGGGGACTCAAAGAAGCGTCGGGCATTGTCCAGCGAGGACCACGCTGAAAAGTGGACGATGTTGTTTGCGTCGCTGTCGTAGCGTAGCAACTGGTAACTGATTTCTCCAGCGCGTTTTCTAATGTCCATTGCTTGGTCAAACACTGCCTTCCATGCCGGATAAGCCTCGACCTCATGAATGATTAAAACGTGTTGCATGTAAGCACCTTTGATGAATAGCCCTAACGTAAAACTAAGGGGCGCGCGCTTTTGAGGCGTCCCGCTTGAGCGTCGGATTAGGATGTTGCACGATTAACCGGACGAAATCGACCACTAACGCGCAAACCGTCACGTATATTTAGACCCATAAGCGTGAGATTGATTGCCCCCGCCAATAACTCTGCGGTCTGCACAACGTAGAACTTGCTGTCGAACGAACCAGCGGACGCCCACTGGTCAAGAAATATAGCGGTAGGCAGCAGAACAAGCAGACCATTGGCGGAAATGAAGGGCATGCGTTTCATTTTTGTTTCGACCAAGCGACCTTTGCTGACCTTTGAGAGTATGAAGCCAGAGCCACCGGTTGCTGCAATAGCAGGGATAAGCACGAATAAACCGGGCATGACAATGAGACTTTTCAGAGATGCGATGGCCGCATGTGAACCGAATAGTTCAACAAGAATGGTTGAGGTAAAAAATATAGCAATCGTGAGTGTCGCAATAACAGCAGCAATCAGGTGAATTTTCTTTAGCATGTGATGACTCTTTATAGAACCCTAACGTTAAGTTGAGGGGCGCGCCGCTTTTGGCGCATACCTCTCGAGCGCAATGTTATGTATCAATTCTCTGACAGTTTTGCCCATACCTGCCTAGTGCCTATGGCGTAGGAAAACCCATAAACCAAACAAATGAGTGAACTCCAAATTAAAAAATCATCGACGATTTCCGGCTTCACGATGTAAGCTGGGATGAAGGCAAGTCCACGAATCATATAAATAACCGAAATAATAACGAGGCCAGCCTTTAGAAATGGAAGCCGCCTGATTAGACCCGCGCCCGAGAACGCGTAGAGCGCCCAAAGGAGCAGGACAACCGCAATCCCGAATGTGAGTACGGCCGGATACCATGAACCATTTGCCGCCATCGACGCAAGCTCTTCGCCTGCGCCAAAGAAGCGATACCATTGAGGACCACCGATGATAATCGCTATGTGCAATAGTGCTGCGATACCGCTCAATAGACCACCGAACAACAAGAGCTTATTGACTTGTTTCATGGCCTAGTCTCCTTGATGCATAACGTGGAGCTAAGGGGCTGCGCGCTTTTGCGCAGTCCCGCTTGAGCGTGGGGTTAGAACTTCTCTCAGCATATTGCTCCCCCATCGACAACCACCACCGTGCCTGTGGAGTATGAATTAGCAAACAGATACAGGTAAGCATCAGCAATTTCACTTGCAACGCCAAGACGATTAA
>CAMTXD010000091.1:0-7966 GCA_947085625.1 uncultured Gallionellaceae bacterium
AGTGTCATCCAGCTGATCAAAGCTAACGCCAGAGGATTTCGCAACTTCAATAACTATCGGGCAAGAATTCTGTTTCAGTGTGGCAAGCTGGATATGCGCTTAGGCTAATGAAAATTCACAGTGAATATGACGATGGACCTTTTATTTAAAGTGAGGAACTTTGAAGTTTGCAGTGGCGCACAATCTTTGTGTATACTGGCTCACATGACTCGCGCTTCCCGTTCCCGCCTCATTGTATTTTTGCTGCTGCCCATGCTCTTGCTGGCGCAGGGGTTGCGCATTTGCCTGCACGATCACGACCAGCTCGCGTACCCTGCTGACCATCAGCATAGCGCACCGCTGCATCTGGAAAGCGCTTTGAGTAGCGTGAGCGATCACGAGGAAGCGCCCGGCGATGTGGATGTTCCGCTCTCCGCTCTGATCAAGCTACTCGTTGCGGCGCTGGCGTTCGCTATCGTGACTGCGGCGGTTTTCCTGCCGCTTGCACTGCCCCAGCGCGACCATCGCTTCCCATCTGGCGATTCCCGGCCATTTTATTTCCCTGTTCTTCATCACATCATCCCTCCCCTGCGCGCCCCGCCGCGCTGATTGCTCCCACTGTGTTGCCATGGCCGCTCAACGAATGTTGAGCGTGCTTCTATCCTGTAACTCCGCTCAGTTCGCGGAGTTCAGCTGGCTTTTTCTTCCACGTCTCATCGAGCGGTGTGGTTATATTTGTCGCGCTATCAAGCGCTATCCGAGGTTAATTATGAAAAACAGGAATTCCCGCTTCCCGCTAGGCGTGTGGGCCGTGGCCGTAATGTGTATTTACACGTTTTCCGCCCAAGCGGCCGAACGACCGGCCAAATTTGTCGTTCCCAACAGCCAAATTCAGGCATTGGGCATTCAAACCGCGCCATTACAGAGTCAAGCTGGCTCGGTAAATGCAAGCTTTCCCGCTCAGGTAGTCGTTCCGCCGAACGCGGAACAGGTGATCAGCTCGCCAGTGGCCGGCATGGTCACGCAGTTGCTGGTTCAGCAGAACCAGGTCGTTCGCTCCGGTGCACCGCTGGTGCGAATTGCCAGCCCGGAACTTGGCCAGTTGCAATTGCAATTGCTGCAGGCGACCGCCCGCGCCACGCTCGCACGCCAGGCGGCGCAACGCGAGCAACAGTTGTTCGACGAAGGGATTATCCCGCAGCGCCGGGTACAGGAAGCGCAGGCCGGATTGAAAGAAGGTGAAGCCGCGCTCAGCCAGGCTAAGGCAGTATTGCGTTTAAGTGGTATGTCAGCCGAAACGATCAACCACATTGCCGCCTCCGGTCAACCGCAAGACAGCATCACCTTGAACGCGACGCGGGCTGGCATAGTGACCGAGATTGCGGTCAAACCCGGCCAGCGCGTGGAACCTGCCACCGCGTTATTGCATGTGGCGCAAACGGGCATCCTCTGGCTGGATATCCAGATTCCGGTGACAGAGAGCGCCAATTGGCAGTCCGGAACCAAGCTCAAGATACAGGGCAAGGATATCGCCGCACGCCTCTTGAGCGCCAGTTCGACCGTCTCGGTTGGCAGTCAAACTGTGATGCTGCGTGCCGTGATCGAAGGAAAAGCTGGCCAAGTGCGTCCGGGAGAGTTTGTCACCGTCGAACTTCCCGTCGTGTCTGCGCAGGATAGTTGGGATGTACCGCTTTCCGCCGTAGCCCATGACGGCAGTCAGGCTTACCTGTTCGTCCGCACGGCGGAAGGTTTTGAAGCCAGACCGGTGAAGGTCATGGCCAGCGCCGGACAGCGGGTGCGCGTGCAAGGCGCAGTCAAGGTCGGCGAACAGGTTGCCGTTGCCGGTGTGGTGGCGCTCAAGGGCGCATGGCTAGCTGAGAAAGGGGGCAAGTAATGCTTTCCCACCTTGTCCAATTCTCTTTAGCGCAGCGCCTGTTCGTTCTGCTAGCCACGCTGATCGTCGCCGGCGCAGGATGGTACGCGTATCAGGGGCTGCCGATCGACGCTTTTCCCGATGTATCGAGCACCCAGGTCAAGATCATCATGAAGGCTCCCGGTATGACGCCGGAGGAAGTCGAGAGCCGTATCGCGGTGCCGATTGAAGTAGAAATGCTCGGCATCCCGAAAACCAGAATTCTTCGCTCTGTTACTAAGTACGGATTAGTAGATGTAACAATCGATTTCGAGGATGGCACCGACATCTATTGGGCCCGCCAACAAGTCAGCGAACGTCTGGGCGGCCTTACCGAAAACCTGCCGACCGGCATCACGGGAGGCATGGCCCCGGTCACGACCCCGCTCGGAGAAATGTATATGTTCACCGTCGAAGCGGAAGGCTTGTCTTTGGCCGAACGACGCAGCCTGCTGGATTGGGTCATTCGACCAGCGTTGCGTACCGTACCCGGCGTCGCCGACGTGAATGCCTTGGGCGGTGTGGTGCGGGCGTACGAGGTCGTCCCCGATCCACTGAAAATGGCCGGCGGCGGCGTGACCATGGCGCAGCTCAAGGAGGCGATTAACGCCAACAACCGCAACGATGGTGCGGGTCGGCTCGGCGAGGGCGATGAAGTACTGCTGGTGCGCAGCGAAGGCAGCATTACCAGCCTAGACGATTTACGTGCGATCGTGGTCGCCGTGAAGGACGGTTCACCCGTCCGCGTGGGCAACCTGGCCGAAGTCAAGATCGGTACCGTCACGCGCTATGGTGTCGTGACGCAAAGCGGGCGGGGCGAAGCAGTACAGGGCCTGGTACTCGGATTGGCTGGTTCCAACGCAAAAAAGGTCGTCGAAGGCGTGCGCAAAAAACTTGAAGATCTCCAGCCAACCCTACCGGAAGGCGTGCGGATCGACGTCTTTTACGATCGCGCCTCGCTCGTCAGCAAGGCGGTGGGTGCCGTCTCGTCCGCGATGCTCGAGGCGACTGTTCTGGTCATCGTGCTGCTTGTGCTGTTCCTGGGCAACATTCGGGCAGCATTAACTGTCGCCTTGGTGCTGCCCTTGGCGGTGTTGATTACCTTCATCCTCATGCGCGCTTTCGGCATGTCGGCGAACCTGATGAGTTTGGGTGGCCTGGCGATCGCCATTGGCCTGCTGGTCGATGCCGCCGTGGTGGTGGTCGAAAATATCGTGCAGCGCCTGGCGACTGACCCCACGACCAACAAGGTGCCGCGGCTGCACACGATTTATCGCGCGGTGCGCGAGGTTGCGGTGCCGGTCACCTCCGGAATTCTGATCATCATTACGGTGTTCCTGCCGCTGCTGACTCTGCAGGGGCTAGAAGGTAAATTCTTCGTGCCGGTGGCGCTGACCATCGTTTTCGCTTTGGCCGGTGCACTGATATTGTCACTGACCGTGATTCCGGTGCTGGCGTCGTACCTGTTGCGCGAAGTCAAGCACGAAGACCCGTGGCTGCCGCGCAAGCTGCTGGCCCTGTATGAGCCAATACTTGCCTGGGGCATGCGCCGGCAAGGTGTCGTCGCTGCGGTGGCGGTAGTCATGCTACTAGTAGCCGGTGTGCTCTATACCCAGATCGGCAAGACCTTTATGCCGACGATGGACGAAGGCGACTTGATCGTTGGTATCGAGAAGTTGCCTTCCATTAGCCTGGAACAGAGCGCCGCGCTTGATCTGAAGATCCATCAAGCCCTCATGACAGCCATTCCGGAAATAACTGGCATCGTCGCGCGCGCCGGCTCCGATGAAATCGGCCTGGATCCGATGGGGCTCAATCAGACCGACACTTATTTGCAGTTGAAACCACAAAGCGAGTGGCGCATACAGAGCAAAGAGGCGTTGATGGACGAAATACGCAAGGTGCTCGACCCGATGCCCGGCATCGAATACAGCTTCACGCAGCCGATTGAAATGCGGGTGTCGGAGATGATTATCGGGGTGCGCGGCGACCTCGCGGTCAAGATTTTTGGACCCGATCTCAATCAGCTCAACCAGTACGCCAGCCAAGTCGAAACCCTCTTGAAGACGGTGCCTGGCAATCAGGACGTGTATACCGTCCAGAACGACGGCGTGCAGTACCTGCGGGTGGTGGTGGATCGGTTGCAGGCTGGGCGGCTGGGTTTGAGCGTTGAAGAGATTCAAGACGCGTTACGCACACAAGTCGAGGGGCAACACGCCGGGATCGTCATCGAAGGCAACCGCCGCACGCCGATCATACTGCGTGGCGCGGAATCGGTGCGCACCTCACCAGCCGATTTTGCGGCCATGCGCATCACCACCAAGGATGGCAGCACGGTCCCATTGAGCAGCGTTGTCACCCTGGAACGCGCCGCAGGCCCGGTCAAGATTGACCGCGAAATGGGCAGCCGCTACAGCGTGGTGATCGCCAACGTCGGTGGCCGTGACCTGGTCGGCTTTGTGGAAGAGGCCAAGGCGCTCGTCACGCAAAAATTGCCGCTGCTCACCGGCTACCGCATCAGTTGGGGTGGGCAGTTCGAGAACCAGCAACGTGCCGCGGCACGTCTGGCGATCGTCGTGCCGGTCGCACTCGGGCTCGTCTTTATTCTGCTGTTTGCGACCTTCCGCTCGGTGCGCCAGGCTTTGCTGATTTTGAGCAACATCCCGTTCGCACTGGTCGGCGGCATCGTCGCCTTGTGGGTCACTGGCGAATATATGTCGGTGCCTGCGTCGGTAGGCTTCATCGCGTTGCTCGGTATCGCCGTCCTGAACGGTGTCGTGCTGGTCAGTTATTTCAATCAATTGCAAAGCGAGGGCATGAAGCTCTCCGAGGTTGTCGTACAGGGGGCAAAACGGCGCTTGCGCCCGGTGCTGATGACCGCATCGATTACCGCGTTCGGGCTGATCCCACTGCTGTTCGCAAGCGGTCCCGGCTCGGAAATTCAAAGGCCGCTCGCCATCGTCGTGATCGGCGGTTTGATTACCGCTACTGCGTTGACGCTGATGTTGCTGCCGATCCTGTATTTACGCTTCGCTTTTTCGAAACGAGAGGTCTCCCATGTCTGAACTCTGCTTAACATTGCTGTGCCCGCTAGCGGTCGAGGAAAAGTTGCTCGACCTGCTGCTTATGTTGCCCAACTCAACGGTTTTCACCAGCTCGACTATGGCCGCGCACGGCCTGGCCCACGAGAATCTGGATCAAATGGAACAGGTGCTCGGCCGCGCGCTCGCCACGCAGGTACAGGTGATCATCGGCGCAGCCGACAAAGTGGCCCTGCTCGATGCTATTCGCCAGCAATTTGCCGGTGCAGGCCTGCGCTATTGGGTGACGCCGGTCGTCGAAGCGGGAGAGATCGCATGAAGATTCAATTTCTCTTGATCGGCCTGTTAACGCTCGCCGGTACCGCGCAGGCGGTGGAAGCTGTGACCCCACCGAGCCTTTTGCCAACCGGGATCGCGCGCCCGCTGCTGGAACAGGACCCCGGCGTTGCCGCCGCGCGCGCTGGCCTGGAAGTCGCTCTGCAAGAGGTAGGTATCCTCGATCAATCGCCCTACGAATGGACCACCCGTGCCACGGGACAACAACGGAGAGTGGAGACCGGCCCGCGCTATAACGAATGGAACGTGGGCATCGAGCGGGCCATCCGGCTGCCCGGTAAAGCCGCAGCCGATCGCAACATCGGCAAGGCAACGGTGGACGAGTCGCAGGCTCGCTATGGCGAAGCACTCCACGAAGCGGCGCGGGAACTGATGGCGCTTTGGGTGAACTGGCTGGCGGCAGAAAATGCTCGCGAGCTGGCCGAAACCAGTCTTAAGTCGGTACAGTCCAGCTTGACGGCGGTAGAAAAACGCTTCCGTGCTGGCGACGCTTCGAAGCTGGACGTAAGCATCGCTCGTGCCGAATTGGCCGAGCAAAGACGCTTGGACAATGACGCGAAAACACAGGCCACCGCGACTTGGTCGCGTCTATCCACCCGCTTTCCCGGGGTGAACCGTCAGGTCATGGCCTTGCCCGCGCCACTACCGATCGGGGAGGATGCAGCGTTTTGGCGGGATCGCATCCTGGCTGAAAACGATGTGTTGAAGGTCGTGCAAGCGCTGATGCTGAAGGCCGAAGCACATGCGGAGCGTGCGCGTGCGGACAAGGCTCCCGATCCAACTTTGGGCGTCTATACGGCCTCGGAGGTCGGGGGCCGGGAGCGCATTTCCGGCGTCATGATCAGCATTCCGATCCCGGGGGGCGTGCGTGACTCGCGCAGTGCCAAGGCGATCGCCGCGGTTGAGGTCTCGCGCCACGAAGTCGAACTGAAGAAACGTCAGCTCGAAGCAGAAATTGCGAGCGCCGTCGCGACTGCCCGAGGGGCCTATGACAGCCTGCAAATCGCCAATGAAGGTGCGGTGGCCATGCAGGAGAACGCCAGTCTGATGCAGTTGGCCTATACGCTTGGCGAAGCGGAATTGCAAGCCTTGCTGCTGGCGAGACGGCAGGCGACCACTGCGATGAACAATGCGCTGCAAGCGCAAGTCACGGCCTTGAAAACTTACTACGGGCTGCTCATCGATGCTCACTTGATCTGGGATTTGGAACATGACTAGAATATTGCCATACGCTTTCATACTGCAACGGCTAGGGCGCGCTCCGCTCGCCTACTGGTTTGCACTGGCCGCACTCCTGCTGCTGCCCCTTGTCGCGACAGAGGTGCTGGCCCATGGCGTGGCCGAAGGCGACAAGGGCTATATCCAGGAGATCTCGGGTGTGCACCTGTTGCCCTTCACCTATCTCGGCGCCAAACACATGGTCACCGGTTACGACCATCTGCTGTTTCTCGCCGGGGTGATCTTTTTCCTCTACAAGCTGAAGGATATCGCGCTCTACGTCAGCCTGTTCGCGGTCGGCCATTCGGTCACGATGCTTTACGGCGTCTACGCCGGAGTCAACGTAAATCCCTATGTGATCGACGCGATCATCGGCTTGTCGGTGGTGTACAAGGCGCTCGACAACCTCGGCGCCTATCAGCGCTGGTTTGGTGTGCAGCCCAACACCAAGGCCGCGACCCTGATTTTCGGCCTGTTCCATGGTTTCGGCCTGGCGGCAAAAATCCAGGAGTTCGAAATTTCGCGCGACGGACTCCTGCCCAACCTGCTGGCTTTCAATGTCGGCGTCGAGATTGGCCAGCTGCTCGCGCTGGGCATAATCCTGATTGCGATGGGTTATTGGCGGCGCACCGTCGGTTTTTTCAAGCACGCCTACACCGCCAACGTCGCCATTATGTGCGCCGGTTTCATGTTGATCGGCTATCAGCTCACCGGCCTGCTCGTTTCCTAAATTCCACGGAGTCTAAAATATGTACAACACTGATCTTCCTACCCGCGCCGAACTGCCGAGCACCGGCAAGTTGCTGCGCTCCACCGGCATTGCCGCATTGATCGCGGCAGGCCTGCTCGTCACCACCGTCCTGCCAGCCGAATACGGTATCGACCCGACCGGCGTCGGCCGCGCACTCGGCCTTGCCCAAATGGGCGAGATCAAGGTTTCGCTCGCTACCGAGGCAAACTCCTCGGGGACGCTGCCCGCAACGGGTGTCCCAGCGACGACCACAAACGCCTCGGCTCCCGCAATCGCTGAGGTGCCCGCCGTAATATCACCCGCGAAACCGGCAGCCAACGAAGCGAAGGCGGCGCGGGAGGATACCGTGACCTTCAAGCTGAAGCCTGGCGAGGCGGCGGAAATCAAGCTCGCCATGCGCAAAGACAGCGATGTGCGCTACGAATGGTCCACCTCGGGCGGGCCGGTTAACTATGACACCCACGGCGATCAGGGCAATGCGATCAAGTACCACGGCTACGGCAAGGGCCAAAACAAAACCGGCGACGCCGGTACGCTGCAGGCCGCCTTCGACGGCAAGCACGGCTGGTACTGGCGAAACCGGTCGGGTGCCGAGGTGACGATCACGCTGAAGACCAGCGGCGATTACGCGCAGATTGAGCGGGTGATATAAGTCCGAAACACCCCACCCCGTGAGTGGGTGGGGTGTTTCGCCAGCGGAGAATTCGATGGCTCAACAGCGTTCAGCCC
>CAMTXD010000092.1:0-14075 GCA_947085625.1 uncultured Gallionellaceae bacterium
TGTTGGCGATGCCGCCTTCGTACATCAGATCGACGATCAGCTTCAGTTCGTGCAAGCATTCGAAGTAGGCCATTTCCGGTGCATAACCCGCTTCGGTCAGGGTTTCAAAACCCATCTTCACCAGCTCTACTGCGCCACCGCACAGTACCGCCTGTTCACCGAACAGGTCGGTCTCGGTCTCTTCGCGGAAATTGGTTTCGATCACGCCGCCCTTGGTGCCGCCGATGGCTGCCGCATAGGACAGCGCCAGATTTTTTGCCTTGCCGGATTTATCCTGATACACCGCTATCAGGGAGGGCACACCGCCACCTTTCAGGTACTCGGAACGCACCGTGTGGCCCGGGCCTTTCGGCGCAATCATGATCACGTCCATATCGGCGCGTGGTATGACCTGGTTGTAATGCACGTTGAAGCCGTGCGCAAACGCCAATGTGCCGCCCTGCTTCAGGTTGGGTGCCACTTCGTCATTGTAGACTTGCGGAATATTTTCGTCGGGCAACAACATCATCACAATGTCGGCGCTTTTCACCGCAGACACAACTTCACTCACCTTGAGACCAGCAGCTTCCGCTTTCTTCCACGAAGCACCGCTCTTGCGTAGCGCAACGGTCACATTTATACCGGATTCTTTCAGGTTTAGAGCATGGGCATGACCCTGTGAGCCGTAGCCAATAATAACCACTTGCTGGCCCTTGACCAGGGACAGGTCTGCATCTTTGTCGTAATAAACTTTCATGTTGGCCTCTTGATAATTAAATCGTAAAAATTAAAGTTTCAAAATTCGGTCGCCGCGCCCGATGCCGCACGCACCGGTGCGCACGGTTTCCAGGATCATCTTGGGGTCTATGGTTTGCAGGAAAATGTCCAGCTTGACGCTGCTATCGGTAAACTCAATGGTACAGGTATTGTCCGAGGCATCTATGATGCGCCCAAAGAAAGCCTCAACCATGCGCTGCAGATCATCGCGCTCCTCCGCCACTGCGCGCACCTTCACCAGCATCATCTCGCGCTCCAGATGTTCGCCTTCGCTTAGATCCATCACCGCCACGACTTCAATCAGCTTGTTGAGCTGCTTGTTGATTTGCTCTATTTTCTCATCCGAGCCGCTGGTGACGATGGTCATGCGCGACAGGGTAGCGTCTTCAGTGGGCGCTACGCTGAGCGACTCGATGTTATAACCACGCGCCGAAAACAGCCCGGCCACGCGCGACAAAGCACCCGCTTCATTTTCCAGCAACAAGGAGATAATGTGACGCATTAAAGATCCTCCGCCATAATAATTTCAGACAAGCCCTTGCCGCCCAACACCATGGGAAACACGTTTTCGGTCTGGTCAGTGATGAAATCCATAAATACCAAGTCCTTTTTACGCGCGAATGCTTCTTTCATCGCTGATTCAACATCAGATGGCTGCTCCACGCGCATCCCGACATGGCCGTAAGCTTCGGCCAGCTTCACAAAATCGGGCAGCGCATCCATATAAGATTCGGCTTGGCGATTCCCGTGTATGAACTCTTGCCACTGCCGCACCATGCCCAGATAACGATTATTCAGCATGATAATTTTGAGCGGCAACTGGTATTGCTGACAGGTAGATAGCTCCTGGATACACATCTGTATGCTGCCTTCACCAGTGACACAAGCAACTGTAGCATCGGGGTGAGCAAACTGTACGCCCATGGCGGCGGGCAAGCCGAAACCCATAGTACCCAGGCCGCCGGAATTGATCCAGCGGCGCGGCTTGTCGAATTTGTAATATTGCGCCGCCCACATCTGGTGCTGGCCGACATCAGAGGTAATAAAGGCATCGCCCTTGGTCACTTCATACAGTTTTTCAATGACGAACTGCGGCTTGATAATCTCGGTCGAGTTTTTATACACCAAAGAATTGCGCCCGCGCCATTCGCCAATTTGCTTCCACCAATCCGCTACCTGGGCATCCGGTTTTTGCTTATTACTTTTCAGTATGGCCAGCATGTCGTCCAGCACATGCGCCACATCGCCGAGAATAGCTACATCTACCTGCACCCGTTTGGAAATGGAGGCGGGGTCTATATCTATGTGGATAATCTGGCGCTGTTCCTGATTAAAGTGCGCCACATTGCCGACCACGCGATCATCAAAACGCGCGCCCACCGCCAGCAACACATCGCAATGCTGCATCGCCATGTTGGCCTCGTAAGTGCCGTGCATGCCCAACATGCCGACGAATTGTTTGTCGGTCGCCGGAAAGCCACCCAAGCCCATGAGCGTATTGGTACAGGGAAAACCCAGCAAGCGCACCAACTCCGTCAACTGCCTGGAAGCATCAGACAAGATCACCCCGCCGCCCGCATAAATCATCGGGCGCTTGGCTTGCATCAACAATTGTATAGCCTGCTTGACCTGACCCAGATCGCCATGTTGTGCCGGATGATAAGAACGAATGGACACTTCGGACGGGTAATGAAACTCCGTCTTTTGATTTGACACATCCTTGGGAATATCCACCAGCACCGGGCCGGGGCGTCCGCTCCTGGCCAGATAAAATGCCTTTTTAATAGTATTAGCGATTTCCTTGACATCCTTGACCAGGAAATTATGTTTCACGCAAGGGCGTGTGATACCGACCGTATCCACCTCCTGAAAGGCATCTTCGCCGATGGCATAGGACGGCACCTGACCGCTGATAATCACCATCGGGATGGAATCCGTGTAGGCTGTTGCGATGCCGGTAACCGCATTGGTTACGCCGGGACCGGAGGTAACCAGCACCACGCCTACCTTGTCGGTGGAACGCGCATAGCCATCGGCAGCATGCACCGCGCCCTGCTCGTGCCGCACCAGGATGTGCTTGACCTTGTCCTGATTGAACAAGGCATCGTAAATGTACAGAACGGCACCGCCCGGGTAGCCGAATACATACTCGACCCCCTCTTCTTCCAAACACTTGATGGTTATTTCCGCGCCCGTTAATTCCATGTCTAAAACCCAGCGATGTAATAATTAAAGAACCGTGTACGATAAAGGTTAGACGCATTTTGGTCAACCCCTAAGCCAGAACGGGGATAGCATGGAACCCCATTTGCTGCCGCAATTTGTTAGTATTCGCGGCTTAATCAAGGGAGCAATCCAAACTGGCCAGCCACGACGAACTTTCCGAATTTCTCGCCGCAAGCGAACGCCGCGCCTACAAACAGGCGCTGTTCGGGGTGCGTGATGAACATGCGGCGCTGGATATCGTGCAGGATTCCATGCTCAAACTGGCCGAAAAATATGGCGGCAAGCCTGCGCAAGAGTTCCCCATGCTGTTCCAGCGCATCCTGCAAAATACCATCCGCGATTATTACCGCAGGCAGAAGGTGCGCTCAACCTGGACCACGCTGATGACCTCACTGAACCCGCAGCACAGCGAGGCCGAGTATGATCCCCTAGACACACTGCAGGACAAGGATAACAATAGCCAGGCGCTTGCCCCCGACGCGTCTTTGGAACAATCACAAATCATTGCCCTGATTGAAGAAGCCTTAATGAATCTGCCGCCGCGTCAACGTGAAGCCTTCCTGCTGCGTTACTGGGAGGAGTTGGATACTGCGCAAACGGCGAAGATAATGGGTTGTTCCGAAGGCAGCGTCAAAACACACTGCTCGCGCGCAACCCACGCCCTCGCGGCGACCTTGAAGCCAAAAGGAATTGACTTATCATGACCAAAAAACTGAGCCACGCAACCATAAAACAGCTGCTCAACCACTCCCTCACGCAGCTTGAACAGCCCACGGTGGTGCGGTTGTGCGACGCGCGCGCACAAGCGCTGTCGCGCTTCGAGGCGCGCCGTACAGCGCCAGCATTTGCCTGGGCCGGAATGGGCGTCGGGTCTGCTGCCGCCCGGCACAAACCTCATTTTTGGCCTGCCGCCATACTGTTCGCAGCCCTCCTGTTTGGAGTTGCGGCCTACTGGCAACAGCTTGCCAAACACGATACTGCCAAGCTGGATATTGCCATCCTGACTGACGATTTACCTATACACGTTTATGTGGATTGATGCGGACCATGCGCTTGCTGCCCCGTCTGCTCCTCCTTAGTATTATCACACTGCCATGCCTGCCCGCACTGGCTGCGCCGCAGCTGTGGGTGAAGCTCTCCCAAGCGCAACAAGAAGCGCTTGCTCCACTATTGCATGAATGGGAAATTCTGCCAGAAAAACAGCAACAACATTTCATCAAGATGGCCGAGCGCTACCCGCAACTGGACGCGGTGCAGAAACAGCGTTTGCATGAAAGGCTGGAGCACTGGAGCAAGCTGACGCCGGAACAGCGCCATCAGGCGCGCGAAAAATTCCAGGCATTCCAAAAAGTGCCCCCAGAAAAACGCGAGCAGGTCAAACAGATGGTGCGCGAACAAGAAGAGGGCAAGTGATGAGTGATAAGTCACCCGTCACCGCTCTAGCGCCTTTCCGTCCACCATAGCATCGTCATCGCCAGCAGCAGAAATAAAAGGGGCATCGCCATGGCGCTTAGCACGGGCTGCCACTCATTAAGCGCCCCCAGATTGGCAAATAGCTGGCCGACGAAGTGAAAAGCCAATCCCAACACGATACCCAAAAATATTTTCGCGCTGATGCCGCCCTCACGCTGGCGCTGTGCGGCAAACGGCAAGGCCAGCAGCAGCATCACCATTATTGCTAATGGATAGGCCAGCTTGTTCCACATGGCAATTTCATGGCGCACGGTCTTCTGACGATTGTCGCGCAAATGCTGGATGTACTGATATAGATCCCACACTGACATCTTACTCGGCTCTGCCAGCAACACATTCAGAATGTCGGGGTTGAGCGCAGAGCGCCATTCCATGCTCGCCTGGTTATTCACCGTCGCGCTCTGATCGCCAAAACGGGTCTGCCTCACCTCGTCCAGTTGCCAGCGGTTCTCGCCCACGAAGGTCGCGCGTTGTGCCAGCGTAATGGCGCGCAAGTGGTAGCTCTCATCAAATTCATAAATGCTGACGTTCAGTAGCGAGTTGTCCGGCAGCACCGACTTCGCATTCACGAAACTGCGCTCATCCTTGGCCCACACCCCGGAGCGAAACTCTTTCAGCGACAGCTCGGCGCTCTGCGCCTTGAGCCGCACACGCTGGGCCAGGTGCTCAGCAGGCGGGGCCAGCAGCTCGCCGAACAAATAACCCAGCAGCACCAGCGGCAGGCTCAACTTGAACAAGGCGCCCACCATTTGCCGCAGCGACACGCCGGAACAGCGGTATACGGTCAACTCGGAATGCGCTGCCATCTGCGCCAGCGCCAGGATGGTGCCAATCAGGATCGCCAGCGGAAACAACTGGTAGATATGGCCCGGCACACTCAACAATACAAACAGCAATACATAGCCAATATGGTAGTTGCCTTGACCCAACGCTCTCAGCTCATGCATTAAGTCAAAAAAAGAGAACAGCATCAGCAAGACGGCGAACACCAGCGCGATGCTGCCGTATATCTCGCGCGCCAGGTAGCGGGTCAGCAACTTCATCGCAGCCACCGCCGCCAGGAAAACATGGACATTCTGCGGTAAAATAACAGCACCACCAGCGTAAACATCAAGCCATGCATCGCCAACAAGCTCATGGCCGGACTTATTCCCCCCCGCCCTACCCAGGTATTAGTCACACTGATCAGGTTGTTGTAGAGCATATAAATCACCACTGCCGCAATGAGATTGAAGGAGCGCCCGGCGCGCGGATTGACGAAACTCAGCGGGATAGCCAGCAGCGCCAGGATTAGCGCACTGATCGGCAGTCCCAGCCGCCCCCCCAGTTCGGACATATTCCAGTTGCTGCGGCTGTGCAGCAGATGCAGGGTGGTCAGGGATTTGGGCCGGACGAAATCCGGCCTGACTTCCACCGCCTCGATGCGCATGGCATAGCGCTCGAACTCGACGATCCTGAAGTCAGACTGTCCGGGCACGCCTTCATAGCGCCTGCCGTTCAACAACACCAGAAAGCGGTCGCCGTTAGGTGCGGTTTCCTGCAAGCCCTGTTTGGCCACCATGGTACCGATTTTGCCGTGCTGCACCGACTGCACGAAAATGTTGCCGACGCGATTTTTGCCGACATCCACGTTTTCGATGAAGAACACCCGGTCGGCCTGCTTGGATTCGCGGAACATGCCGGGTGCGGCGACAGACACCTCGTCGCGGCTATCCAACCGGCGCTTGAACTCGTCCGCCTGGGACATGGCCCACGGCGACAACACTAGGCTGAGCAAAGCGACCACACCCACCACCGGCAGGGCATACCACAGCACCGGGCGTATCCACTGAGTCAGCCCGATGCCGGAACAGAACCACACCACCATCTCGTTGTCGCGGTAGCTGCGGGTCAGGGTCAGCAATATTGACAAGAACAGGCTGAGGGACAGTAACACCGGTAGGTAATTCAGCGCACTGAAGCCCAGCAGCGCCAGCACGCCGTCCACCGCCAGGGTGCCGCTGGCTGATTTTCCAAGCAAGCGAACCAATTGGGTGAAGACAATAATGCCGAGCAGGATGGCAAATATATACAGACCCATGGTGGCAAACTCGCGCACCAGCGCGCGCTGAAAAATACTCCCGCGCAATGGTTTAACGTGAATCTCGCATAGCGAGACCTTGCCCCCCTCTCCCTTGGGGAGAGGGCTGGGGAGAGGGAAACGGTCATGGCGCAGACGATTCATCATTTGGAGTAACCTGCGCCATGAGCGTTAGGGCGCAATTGCTTAACCTTTTGCCTGATAATTTGCGGATGCTTGGTATTTTGCGGATAATCCGGCATGAGTTGTGTAAAACAGAAACCATTAAGGAGATATGGGTGGAATTTAGCATAAAAGCAGGCAGTCCGGAAAAACAGCGCAGCGACTGCGTGGTGGTGGGTGTATTTGAGGGTGGCAAACTGTCGCAAGCGGCGCAAATGCTGGACCAGGCCACCGGGCACAAGCTCAGCGACATCATCGCGCGCGGTGACCTGCGCGACCAGGCTGGCTCCACCCTGCTGCTGCATGACCTGCCGAATATCCTGTGCGAACGGGTGCTACTGGTCGGGCTGGGCAAGCGCGATGAATTTGGCGCGCGCCAGTACACCGACTGTGTCCGCGCCGCCATGCGCGCGCTGCAATCCACTGGCGCCAAAGATGCGCTGCTGTATCTGGCCGAATTGCCGATCGCAGGCCGCAACAATGCTTGGTGCGTGAGCCAGGCCGTGCTCGCCGCATATGAAACAGCCTATCGCTTTGACCGACTCAAAAGCAAGCCTAAAAAAGACGGACCGACGCTACGCAAAATCCAGTTTGGCCTGATTGCAGAAAAACCAAGCGCAGCACTTGCAGCGGCACTCACGCAAGCCGTGGCGATGGCGCAGGGTGTTGCACTGGCCAAAGACTTGGGCAACCTGCCGGGCAATGTGTGCACCCCCGCTTATCTGGCGCAACAGGCCGTGGCTTTGGCCAAAGCGCACAAATCCATCAAGGTCACCGTGCTGGAAGAAAAGGACATGAAGAAACTCGGCATGGGTTCGTTGCTGTCCGTGACCCGAGGCAGTGAAGAACCGGCCAAGCTGATCACGCTGGAATATCACGGCGCCGACAAGCAACAAAAACCCATCATACTGGTCGGCAAAGGCATCACCTTCGACTCCGGCGGTATCTCGCTCAAGCCGGGAGCCGAGATGGATGAAATGAAGTACGACATGTGCGGCGCGGCCAGCGTGCTCGGCGCCTTGCAGGCAGTGGCCGAAATGGGGCTCAAGTTAAACGTGGTCGGCATCATCCCGAGCTGCGACAACATGCCCAGCGGCTCGGCCACCAAGCCGGGCGACATTGTGACCAGCATGTCCGGACAGACCATCGAGATTTTAAATACCGATGCCGAAGGCCGCCTCGTTTTGTGCGATGCGCTGACCTATGCCGCCAAGTTTGACCCCGACACCGTGATAGACATCGCCACCCTGACCGGCGCCTGCGTCATCGCGCTGGGCCATGTCGCCAGCGGCCTGTTCAGCAACCAGGACAAACTGGCGCAGGAGTTACTGGCCGCAGGCGAGCAAACCCAGGATCGCGCCTGGCACATGCCGCTATGGGAAGAATATCAGCCGCTGCTGGACAGCAACTTCGCCGACATGCAAAACATCGGCGGCCGCGCCGGTGGCAGCATCACCGCCGCCTGCTTCCTGGCGCGCTTCACCAAAAAATACCACTGGGCGCATCTCGACATCGCCGGTACGGCATGGAAATCCGGCAAGGAGAAGGGCGCGACCGGCCGGCCTGTGCCGCTGCTCGTGCAGTATTTGATCAACCGTGCGGCCAAATAAGCGTGTAGGGCGGGCTTCGCCCGCCATGTCGGGCATAACCAGCCACTTGCACAGTTTTATCGTGCTTAGTGGAATGGCTAGTAGTTTCATCAGAGCCCGGCCTACAACTACTAACCATGACGAAAATTGACTTCTACAGCGGCGTGGACGACAAGCTGCGCACCGCCTGCAAGCTCAGCCACAAGGCCATGCAGAACGGATTGCGCGTGCTGCTGCACACCCCGGACGAGGCCACCGCCGGGGCGCTGGACAAGTTGCTGTGGCACTATCCCGCCACCGCCTTCATGCCGCATTGCCGCAGCCACGAAGCGAGCGCCGCTGAAATGCCGGTCGTGGTCGGACATGACAGCGAACCTTTCCCGCACAGCCAGGTGCTGATCAGCCTGCACACCACCTGCTTGCCGTTTTTCAGCCGCTTCGAACGCGTCATTGAAATTGTCAGCCGAGATGCGGAAGACGCGCGTTTGGGACGCGAGCGCTTCGGTTTTTACCGTGATCGCGGCTACGAGATCCGCCACTTTGACCTGCGCCAGCAGGCTGGCGATTAAACATGGTTCACTCACCCATGCAGCCAGATGAATCAGGTGAGATCCCGCTACTCACCGAAATGGTGGATGCGGATACCACAGACATCCCCACTCTTACCGAAGTCGTGACCGCAGCACCCCAGCCTTCCATCGCACCACACGCAGAATACGCACCCTGGTCCGATGCGCAGTGCCAGCAGCTTGCGGCACAGATCACGTTGCAACTGGAAACGCAGTTGCGTAAAAAATTCGCGCCACATTTCAATGCGCTTCTACAGGATGCATTGCTGGATGCGCAATCCTCGATGCCTGCCTTAATCCGCGCCGCACTGAGCGGGGAACCACCGGCGGCCAGTGTGCAATCTGCTAAAATCACGCCTTCCGCTGTTACACCGAATCTGAATTAATCCAAATACAATCGCAATGGAACTCGCAAAAAGTTTTGACCCGCAAACCATCGAAGCAAGCTGGTATCCACTCTGGGAAAACGCCGGCTATTTCCAGGCCGGCCTGGACACAAATAAAACCGACAATTTCTGCATCCTGCTGCCGCCGCCCAATGTCACCGGCACACTACATATGGGCCACGGTTTCAACCAGACTCTCATGGATGCGCTCACCCGCTACCATCGCATGCGCGGCGACAACACGTTATGGCAACCTGGCACCGACCATGCGGGGATTGCCACACAGATTGTTGTAGAACGCCAGCTCAACGCACAAGGCATTACACGCCACAGCCTTGTTGAACAATTTGGCGTAGCCAGTGGCCGCGAGAAATTCATCGAAAAAGTGTGGGAGTGGAAAAAATATTCCGGCGACACCATCACCCGCCAGATGCGCCGCCTCGGCACCTCCTGCGACTGGTCGCGCGAACGCTTCACCATGGACGAGGGTTTGTCCAAGACCGTCACTGCTTCTTTTGTACGCCTCTACAATGAAGGCCTGATCTATCGCGGCAAGCGCCTAGTGAATTGGGATCCGAAGCTGCACACTGCCGTGTCCGACCTGGAAGTGGTGCAGGAAGAAGAAGATGGCTTCATGTGGCACATCCGCTATCCGCTGGTCGAGCTGGACACGGTTCACGGCCTGACCCATTTGACCGTCGCCACCACCCGTCCGGAAACCATGCTTGGCGACGTGGCGGTGATGGTACACCCGCAAGATGATCGCTATCAGCACCTGATCGGCAAGCAGGTCACACTACCGTTGTGCGGGCGCAACATCCCCATCATCGCCGACGAATACGTGGACAAGGAATTCGGCACTGGTGTAGTGAAAGTCACGCCTGCGCATGACTTCAATGACTATGCAGTGGGGCAACGGCACGGTTTCACGCCGATCTGTATTCTTACGCTGGATGGAAAAATAAACGAGTACGCACCCAAACAATACCAAGGTCTAGACCGCTTCGATGCACGCAAACAAATCGTCGGCGATCTCGAAGCCGCTGGCTTGCTGAAAAAAACCGACAAGCACAAACTCAAAGTGCCACGCGGCGACCGCACCGGTGTCGTGATCGAACCGATGCTGACCGATCAGTGGTTCGTGGCGATGAGTAAGCCAAGCCAAGAAAAAGATGGCCTCGGCGGCAAGAGCATTACGCAACAGGCTCTGGAATGTGTAGCCTCTGGCGAAATAAAATTCGTACCGGAAAACTGGGTCAACACCTACAATCAATGGCTGAATAACATCCAGGACTGGTGCATTTCGCGCCAACTGTGGTGGGGGCACCAGATTCCGGCATGGTATGCGGATGACGGCAAAGCCTACGTCGCGCATGATGAAGCCGAAGCTCATCAACTGGCAGCGAAGGATGGTTACACAGGCAATCTAAAGCGCGACGACGATGTGCTCGACACCTGGTTCTCTTCCGCGCTATGGCCATTCTCCACCTTGGACTGGACGCCAGAGTATCCGGGGAAATCCAACACCGCGCTCGACCTCTATCTGCCCTCCTCCGTGCTGGTCACCGGTTTCGACATCATCTTCTTTTGGGTAGCGCGCATGGTGATGCTGACCAAGCACATAACCGGCAAGATTCCGTTCAAGGATGTATATGTGCATGGCCTGATCCGCGACGCGGAAGGGCACAAGATGTCCAAGTCCAAAGGCAACGTGCTCGACCCGATTGATTTGATTGATGGCATCACCCTGGATGATCTGGTGAAGAAGCGAACTACCGGCCTGATGAATCCCAGGCAGGCGGAAAGTATCGAGAAAAAAACACGCAAGGAATTCCCACAAGGTATTCCCGGCTTCGGCACAGATGCTTTAAGGTTCACCTTCGCCTCGCTGGCCTCGCCTGGCCGCGACATCAAATTCGACATGCAACGTTGCGAGGGTTATCGCAACTTCTGCAACAAATTATGGAACGCCACGCGCTTCGTGCTGATGAATTGCGAAGGGCATGATGTTGGATTGGATGAAACAATGCCGCTGGAATTTTCTGCTGCCGACAAGTGGGTCATCAGCCGTTTGCAACAGGCAGAAGCGGAAATGGCACAACATTTCGCCGACTACCGTTTCGACCTGGCGGCGCGCACGTTGTATGAACTGGTATGGGATACTTATTGCGACTGGTATGTAGAACTGGCCAAGGTGCAGCTCAACCCCCTTAACCCTCTCCCGCAAGCGGGAGAGGGTACGAACGATGTCACGCTTGCGTGTGACGAATCTTTAATCCTTGCACAGCTTCAGTCCTCAGTCCTCAGCCCTCAGCCCTCGGCACAGCGTGCTACGCGACGCACTCTGGTGCGTGTGCTGGAAACCATATTGCGCTTGGCACACCCGATTATCCCGTTTATTACCGAAGAGCTATGGCAGAAGGTTGCACCTTTGGCGGGCAAAATTCCGCCTAGTCCCATTTTTTCAAAGGGGGAAACTACGCAGCGTACCGAAACAGTTCCCCACTTTAAAAAAGGGGGGCTAGGGGGGATTTCTTCCATCATGCTGCAACCCTACCCGCAAGCCAATGCAAGCAAGATAGACCTCGATGCGATGAAACAGATTGCGCTACTGCAAGAACTGGTCAACGCCTGCCGCAAGCTGCGCAGCGAAATGAACCTTTCTCCTGCACAGCGCGTGCCGCTGATTGCATGTGGCGATGCCGCCACGTTAAGAATCTGTGCACCCTACCTGCAAGCCCTGGGTAAACTGAGCGAAGTGAGTTTGGTAACCGCGATACCGGATACCGATGCCGCTGTCGCCATCGTTGGCAATTACCAGCTTATGCTGAAAATTGAAATTGACGTGGCCGCTGAGCGCGAGCGCCTGGACAAGGAGACCGCCCGCCTATCCGGCGAAATCGCTAAGGCGCAAAGCAAGCTGGGCAATGCCAGCTTCATCGAACGCGCGCCGACGCAAGTAGTAGAACAGGAACGCAAACGCATGGATGATTTCGGCGCAACGCTAGTGCAGTTGCAAATGCAACGCGCCAAACTGGGCTATTGAGAATTACATAATTCATGACACCTTACCCTCTCCCTCAATCCCTCCCCCTCGGGGGGAGGGGTGGGGGAGAGGGTAAGCCAGCGTCACGATTTAAGTAAACGCATCCTGCTAGCACACGGGAACCGTAAAACAAAGCGGGTATCATAGCAGTATGAAAAAATTAATATTCATCGCGCTCCTCTCCTCATCCCTGCTGTGCCGCGCCGAAGGTCTGCCCGATCTGGGCGACGTTTCGCAAGAATCACTGTCGCCGCAACAGGAACGGCAAATCGGCGAACAGAGCATGTTCGAAATCCGCGCCCACAAGAGCTATCTGGACGATGCCGAGGTCAGCAGCTACCTCAATCAGCTCGGCTATCAACTGGTCGCCAACAGCAACGCGCCGGGGCAGGCGTTTGAATTTTTTGTCCTCAACGACAACACCATCAACGCCTTCGCACTTCCCGGCGGCTTTATCGGGGTGAATAGCGGGCTTATCCTTACCGCGCAAAGTGAATCCGAGCTGGCCTCGGTACTAGCACATGAAATCGCCCACGTCACGCAGCATCATCTGGCGCGCATGGTGGCGGGGCAGAAGTTCGACTCGGTGGCCGCCATGGCCGCCATCGCGGTGGCCATCCTGGCCGCGCGCAGCAACCCGGAAGCGGCGCAGGCCGCCATCGTCGGGGTGCAAGCCGGGAGCATCCAAAGGCAACTGAATTTTACCCGCACGCATGAGCAGGAAGCGGACCGCATTGGACTTGCTACCCTGCAAAAATCCGGCTTCGACACGCGCGCCATGCCCGCCTTCTTCGAACGCCTGCAAAAGGCCACGCGCCTGGTGGAAGGCAACACTCCTTCCTGGCTGCGCACCCATCCAATCACCAGCGAGCGCATCGCCGACATTGCCAATCGCGTACAGCAAACTCCCACCCGCATGGTCGCCGACAGCCTCAACTTTCACCTGGTGCGTGCCAAGCTGAATACCGCGCAGAAAAGTCCGCAGGAGGCCGTGGCCTTTTTTAACGCCGCGCTGGGCGCGCAGAAACACGGCAACCAGACTGCCCAGCGCTATGGCCTGGCACTGGCGCTGCTGCGCAGCGGCCAGCCAGTGCGCGCCGCGCAGGAATTCGCCCCGTTACAAAAGCAAATAACCCAGAACCCGATGATTGCGACGCTGGCCGGACAGATCAAGCGTGCCGACAAGAATGAAAAAAACATCATCGAATTTTACCGCGCAGCGGCGCAGAACTTTCCGCAGCACCGCGCGCTAACCTACGACTACGCCGATCTGCTGCTGCAAGACCGGCGCTTTGTGGATGCGCTCAAACTGCTCAGCGAACAAATCACCAGCCACCCCAACGATCAGCGCCTGTACGAGCTGCAGGCGCGCACCTTCGCGGCGCTGGAGCGGCATCAGGAAAAACACCGTGCACTCGCCTACCACCACATTCTGCGCGGCAATTTGTACGGTGCGATCGCACAACTGGAATTGGCCAAACAGGCTGGCTCGGATTACTACGAACTGTCAGCCATCGAAAGCGAGCTGAAGAAGCTCAGGGAGATTGCGGCGGCGCACGGCAAAAATAAATGAACCGCTCATGCACCACCGGGAACGTGGGACACCGTACTGCATCCAAAAAACAGATGAGCGCCTCTAAAAGTTCAGAGTTCGCCCAAATGCAAGGCGCGGGAAAAATTTTAGTTCCGGCTAACCTTTAGCTTATGCCAGAACTAAAATATTAATTTTTAGCCCGAACGTTTCATAAATTCGCGTGATGATCGCGCAGGATTTTGTTTGATAGGCAA
>CAMTXD010000093.1:0-33127 GCA_947085625.1 uncultured Gallionellaceae bacterium
CTGAAGGCTGGGCGTCACGCCATCCAAGGTCAGGGCTTGGATGGCGCGTTGTTCTGAAATGATCTGCGCCAGGGTGGTGGTGCCAAAGGTGCCAGGTATGGTTTCCAGGCTGTCTGCGCTAGACTTGTCGGTGGGCGCCATGATCATACCTTCCCGTGTGTATGCGGTCTTGAGCGCCTGGTTCATGGCGGGAGACATGCTTTTGATGATGCCCGCGGCTGAGTCATTTTCCGGGCGCAGCACCAGTCGCAGCGGGCGGCCATCTGGCCAGGTTTTGCGCTCGCCGCTATAAATGCTGACCAGCTCGCGCGTGGTAATGGCCGATACATTCATGTGTGCGGCTGTCGCAAAGACAAACGGCGTGCGCGCATACTCCGTCGCGACGGTGCCTGGGCTACGCTCCGCGTCTTTCAATGGCCGGCTGATCACGGCAAGATCAATCGCTCCGGCCCGCAGGGCCTGGATGCCGCCGCTGCTGCCCAAGCTGGGAACAATGACGACAGTGACATGGGGGTGGGTTTTTTTGAAGGCTTCCGCCAGGATTTGCATGGTCCCCAGCGCACCGCCAGAGCCGCCGATGCTGATTTTGGTAGCGGCGGGTTCAACTTGGTCGGCGCTGCTGACGCTGGGGAAAATCAACCCTGCCAACAGCAGCGTGAGGGCTCTAAAGTGCAGCATGGGAAGCTCCTTGGTGGGTCAAATCGTTGGGCATGCGCGCGCTGAAGTCGCCCTTGCGGTAGGCGTCGAGTACGGCGAGTAGCTGTTTCAGATTGAGTTCAGATGATGGCGTTTGCTGGGGTGTGGCCATGATTCCTCCTACGTAAAGCTTGGGGTTATGGTTCTATAAGTAGTCGCTCATGTCGAAAGCCGCTAACCCAACCAACGGGCTGGCGTATTGATGTTTGACGCAGGAATGAAGGCGACTCGTGGACATCGCTCACGACGATCACCCAGCGGGGTGCCTGTAGCCTCGCGCCTGACGGCTCTACTCGTTAACCGATGCTGCGGGGGGGTACTAAAAACGAAGGGGAAGGTATAGAGCCCGGGTGGCTTTGCCGCGCAGGCCGAAGATGTCCGTGAAGATGTCCGCAACGCAGTTGCCGAACCTCTTCCATCGACTTGAGTTCCTGCAGCCGGAAGTCTTTCCGTACAACGCGCATCCCACGCATAGCGCGGATGATGCAGGTTGAAGACGTTGCTGGATTGCTTATTCATCGCTGGCCCATTCTTAATTATCATGTCAAGGGCTACAGGTGAGAGTCTGTGATTGTACGCTTTAATTTCGGCGAAAGATCAAGTCCAAAATCGTCCAACGCAGGTTCGTCGAGGACGAGGCAGGTTGAAATCCTTGATGTCCACGATTTCGAATGCGGCGTCGCTGCGCTTTTTTGCTATTTCGTGTACCCAGCGGGCGACGGCTTCGGCTTTGCGACCGGGTCGCGTGCTGCCGATGATGATGGCTAATTTGATCGTGATTCATCCCTCCTGAAAAAGACTAATGATGTTTAGTTTGCGTTTGGGGGCAATGACTAGGGGTGAAACGCATTGCGCCTGGCAATGCCTTTATCATAAAGCGGCTGGGTTTTGTTGTGAATTGGCGTTTTGCCAACTGCCGGATTGCGGTAGAATACGCGCTTTCCCCCATGCAGACTCTAAGGGCAGACTCCAGATATGTTTCGGCATTGCAAAAATCATGATTAAAGGCAGTATCGTTGCCATTGTGACGCCCATGCTGGAAGACGGCGGTCTGGATCTTGCCGCCTTCCGCGCGCTGATTGATTTCCATATTGCGCAGGGTACGGATGGCATTGTGGTGGTCGGCACGACCGGCGAATCGCCCACGGTGGACTTGGCCGAGCATGAGTTGCTGATCCGGGTGGCGGTAGAGCATGCCGCCGGGCGCATTCCGGTGATTGCCGGAACCGGCGCGAATTCGACCCGGGAAGCCATCGAGCTGGCGGCATTTTCGAACAAGGCCGGTGCAGATGCTTCGCTGACGGTGGTGCCGTACTATAACAAGCCGACGCAGGAGGGTTTGTACCTGCACTTCAAGGCCATCGCCGAGGCGGTGGATATGCCGCACATTTTGTATAACGTGCCGGGTCGCACCTGTGCGGATATGAATAACGATACGGTGCTGCGTTTGGCGCAGATTCCCAATATTGTCGGCATCAAGGACGCGACCGGCGACATCGAGCGCGGCAGCGATCTGTTGCAGCGCGCGGCTTTATTGAAACGTGCAAACGGGGATTTTGCGGTGTACAGCGGTGATGATGCGAGTACGCTGGCGTTGATGTTGCTGGGCGCGCATGGGGCGATTTCGGTCACGGCCAACGTCGCTCCCAGGCTGATGCATGAGATGTGCATGGCCGCCTTGAACGGCGAAGTGGATAGGGCGCGCGAGATTAATTTCCGCCTGCTCGGTTTGCACCGTCATCTGTTCACCGAGGCCAATCCGATCCCGGTCAAATGGGCGGTGGCGCGCATGGGGAAAATGAAGAATGTGCTGCGTCTGCCGCTCACGCCGTTGTCTGCCGCTTCTCAGGGTGTGGTGGAAGATGCGATGCGTCAGGCGGGAGTGATTTAACCCCGATTATCCATTAGAACCCAAACCCTCTCCAGCTCCCCCTTGTCAGGGGGAGAGACAACCCGCTCTCCCCTGACAAGGGGAGAGCGTAAGCGAGGGGTCAACTGGGAGGGGTTTAAGCCGTGGAACAATCTGGGTTTAATGTAGGTTTTTTGTTATCCACACGGCAACAATTGGTAATTTTAGGAGCTGCATGAAAATATCACACCTTACCGCACTGCCCCTGGCGCTGTTGGTCTTATCTGGATGCAGCGCCATTGGCCTCGAGAGCAAGCGCGTAGATTACAAATCCGCCGCAGTCAAAGTGCCGATGCTGGAGGTTCCGCCTGATCTGACTACGTTGGCAGTGGGAGATCGCTATACCATTCCAGGGAGCGGTGGCGAAATCGTTGCGGTCTATTCCGATTACAGCAAGGCTGGCACGGCGTCGCAATCCAGTGCTGCGTCTAACGTGCTTTTGGATGTAAAGAATGTGCGTCTGGAGCGTAGCGGAGATCGGCGCTGGTTGAGCGTAGAAAACAGAGCAGAGAATATTTGGCCACTGGTCAAGGCGTTCTGGCTGGCGCATGGTTTTACCCTTCTGTTCGACAACCCCGAGGCTGGTCTCATGGAAACTGATTGGCTGGAGAACCGCGCTAAGATTCCGCAAAGCAAGGTGCGCAATCTAATCTCCAAGGTCAAGGTATTTGACAAGCTCTATTCGACCGGCGAGAAGGACATGTACCGCATCCGCCTAGAACGCAGCAAGGATGGCAACAGCACGGAAATTTATATCAGCCATCATGGTATGAAAGAAGTGCAGAATGCAGATAAGAACGGTTACCAGTGGCGGACGCGCGGGCGCGATATTAATCTGGAATCCGACATGTTGCAGTTGCTGATGGTCAGGCTGGGCGGTGACGCCGCAGCGCAAGCCACGGTGGCGGAGGCATCGGATGCATCCACGCCGGGGATGCCCAGGTTGCAAGAGCCAAAACTGCAAGACATAGACGGCGGCGGCAAAATCATTTTATTGAGCGAGCCTTTCGACAAGAGCTGGCGCAAAGTGGGACTGGCGCTGGATCGGTTGGGTATCGTGGTGGACGACATGGATCGGACTAACGGCGTGTACTTTGTGAAGGCAAGTAGTGATATTGCGCAAAAGAAAAAAAGCTCGCTAGCCCGCCTGATGTTCTGGCGCAATGATGAGGGCGGCAAACCGGCCCCGAGGACAGAAGACAAAGGACAGAAGACAGAGGGCGGACGTTATCAGGTGGTCGTGCGTGAGAGTGACGCGCTCAGTACCGTTAGCGTACTTAACCTGGCTGGCGGCAGGGACGAGGCTGCGCAGCGTATTCTCGAGTCGTTATATACACAGTTGATTAAGTAACGCTTCCCATAAACCATGCGTTTCGCGTCACTCGGCAGCGGCAGCGAAGGTAATGCGCTGGTAGTGCAACTTGGTAAAACCTGTGTGATGATGGATTGTGGTTTTTCCATGGCTGAAACCGGCTTGCGCCTCGAGCGGCTGGGACTGTCTGCCGACCGTCTCAGCGGCATCGTAGTGACGCATGAACATGGCGACCATATCGCCGGGGTGGCGCGCCTGGCACGCAAGCATTCCATTCCGGTGTGGCTGACGCACGGCACGCGGCAAGCGCATGCCAAGGCGCTGGCCGGGTTGCATGAAGTGACGGAAATTGATCCCCATCATTCCTTTGCCATCGGCGAGTTGCAGGTGCAGCCTTACCTGGTGCCGCACGATGCGGCGGAGCCGGTGCAATACGTGTTCGGCGACGGGGCGAAACGGCTGGGAGTGCTGACCGATACCGGCTGCACCACGCCCCATATCGAGGCCAGCTTGAGTGGCTGCGATGCGTTGGTGCTGGAATGTAACCACGATGCCGCCATGTTGGCGGATGGCGATTATCCAGCAAGCCTCAAGCAGCGCGTCGGCGGGCGTTTCGGCCATCTGAACAATGACGATGCCGCAGCACTGCTGGCACGGCTGGACAACAGCCGTTTACAGCATATTGTGGCGGCGCACTTGAGCAAAAAAAACAATACGCCGCAACTGGCGATACGCGCGTTGAGCGCAGCGCTCAATTGTCATGCTTCATTTATTGCTGTGGCGACACAAGGTGAGGGCTTGACCTGGCGCGAGATAATTTAACCCGAACGTTTCATAAATTCGCGTGATGATCGCGCAGGATTTTGTTTTGTAGGGACATTTTGTGGAGGAGTGGCGTAGTTATTCATACGCCCGACGGAACAAAATTTCCCTATGAAACAAAAGACTAGCGAGGGCGCGCGTCAATTTGTGAAACGTTCGGGTTAAGGGGTCACACAAAAACAAAAAAACCGACTTGCGTCGGCTTTTTTTCAGCTCGGAATAAAGAGCAATTACTTCGCAGCTTCAGGAGCAACAGCTTCAGGAGCAACAGCTTCAGGAGCAACAACCGGAGCAGCTTCAGGAGCAACAACCGGAGCAGCTTCAACAGCAACCGGAGCAGCTTCAATAGCAACAACAGGAGCAGCGGGAGCCTCAGCAGCAGGCTTTTCGCCACAAGCAGTCAGGGACAAGGTCAACAGGGCGGCAATCAGGGCAGAGCGTATCATTTTACTTTTCCTTCGCAATAAAAATTAAAAACCGAGTAAATCATCCTGCTGTAGCAATATACCACAGCCAAGGCGCATCATTCTATGCGATTTCATAGAATAATTCCAGATAAAAATGTAAAGCTTTCTTATTTATTTTATAGGCCTAGCGTGTAGGCGGTAACGCCCGGACGGGAGGCCGCCCACATTTCCTCGAATTGAGCTTTGAGGGCGCGGGAATTTTCTGGGTCATGTTGAGCGAACAGCCCACGCGGGTCGTCAAAATGGAAGCGGCGCACATAATGGGCTGCATCGGCCACGGCGTAGGGTTCGGACAGGTGGTGCAGGTGCTTGGGCGTCTGGTAAATATGCATATTGTGGCTGAACTGCCGCAACAGCAGCGTCAGGCGCGGGCAGTATTGCGTCGCCGCGCGCGCGTCGTGCGTCAGCAGGTGCAGGCGGTTGGCTGGATTGGCGAGCAGGAAGCGGCGCAGAATATCGTGGCGCACCACCGCATTGAAACCGGTTTCTGTGTAGTCCTTCTCGAAAACATACAGGCTGCGCTGTGCCAGGCAGCACAGCGTATCGAGTGCGGCGATATAGTCCGCTGTGCCATGTAGTGCGGTGTGATGCAGGTCGTTGCTCATGCCTCATGCGGGGGTGGTTTTCCGCGCAGCCGTGACCAGCCTAATATAGCCGTCCAGGTACCATTGGTAAAGTAATTCGAGCGCTTCCTGCAGCAGCCCGGGTGCGGCAACAAGCTCGCGCGCATCGGCCAGGGTGCGTAGTGTACGGTAAGCGTCCTTGCCGACAGCGTGCGCTGTACCGTTGATGAATACGCTGCTGCCATGGCATAGCATCTGGGTTTTTAGGTCCAGCGCCACGCCGCGGATTTGCACCGCCTGTTCGAAGCGCGTGCGGCTGAGCGGTCTCGCCGGCGGCGCAAAGAAAATATGCGACTTGGGTTCACTCAGATAGCAGCCGAGAAAATCGGCAATATCACGCTTGCCCCATTGCACCTGCCGGATGATATTTTCCACTTGACGCAGCATGTCCGCGCCGATTTCGGATGGGTACAGTTGTGGCTTAAGGTTGGGATCGGCAACCATGCCATCCATGCCATTTATGCAAATACTGTCCTGCAAATACACCAGAAACTGTTCCGTCAGTTCCTGGTAGGCCGGGGCGCGGAAGCCGATGGAATAAGTCATACAGTCGTCTTCGGCGATGCCGTTGTGGGCATAATGCGGCGGCAGATAAAGCATGTCGCCCGGCGCCAGCACCCATTCCTGTTCCGCCTCAAAGTGACGCAGGATTTTCAGCGGCGCGCCTTCGATCAAGGTGCGATCTTGCTGCGCGGAAATTTGCCAGCGCCTGTGCCCCAAGCCTTGCAACAGGAATACATCGTAGGAATCGAAATGCGGCCCCACCCCGCCTCCACGGGGCGCGTAGCTGACCATCAGGTCATCCAGCCGCGCATGCGGTATAAAGCTGAAATGCTGGAGCAGTGCGGCAGCTTCCGGCAGGATGTGGTTGACCCCTTGCACCAGCACCGTCCACTGGTTTTTGCCGAGCTTTTTGAACGTTGCGGCTTCGAACGGCCCCTGTTGCAACTGCCACTGGCCGCGCTGTTGCTTCACCAGGCGTGCCTGCGCATCCTCGGCGCAGGCCAGGGCGAGCAACTGCTGCGGGTTGAGAAAACCGTTAAATTGCGGGAATGCCTGGCGGATGAGCAGCGGTTTTTTCTGCCAGTAATCACGCAGGAACGCACTTGCGGTCAGTCCGCCGGGTATTTTTTGCTGGTTTTTCATCGGGCAATTATAGCGCCCACTAGCCCGAACATTTCATAAATTGACGCGCGCCCTCGCTAGTCTTTTGTTTGTCATGCGAAGTTTTGTTCCGTCGGGTGTATGAATAACTACACCGCTCCTCCACAAAATTCGCCTGACAAACAAAATCCTGCGCGATCATCACGCGAATTTATGAAACGTTCGGGCTAGCGCGCCACAAAAATACTTTTGCGCCAAATGAAATAAGTTAAAATGCCGAACAGGAGGAGAAAATATGTTATTGCAAGCCGGCATGGACGCACCGCTGTTTGAATTACCCGATGCGGACATGCGGATGTTCAGTTTGGTCGCGCAGCGGGGCAAGAAAAACATTGTTCTTTATTTTTATCCCAAGGACGACACGCCCGGCTGCACCATGGAAGCCAACGAGTTTACGGCGCGGGATGATGATTTCGCACGCCTCGACACGCTGGTGGTAGGCGTCAGCCGCGACGAATGCCTGAGCCACGCCGCGTTCCGTGATAAATACGGGCTGTCCGTGTTGCTGTTATCCGATATGGAATCCAGTGTGTGCAAAAAATATGCTGTGCTGTACAACAAGGAGGTGGATGGGCAAAAAAAGGTCTCCATACAGCGCTCCACCTTTGTGATAGACCAGCAAGGCAAGTTGCGCCATGCCCTGTACGGTGTCCACGCGCACGGCCATGCCGACGCAGTTCTTAATTTGATACGGGGCTTAATTTGAGACAGTTAATTTGATAGGGGAAATGAAATGAAAATCGCTAAAGACACGGTGGTGTCGATACGCTATGAACTGTCGGACGCAAACGGCATCCTGCTGGAAAAAACAGAAGACCCCATCAGCTACCTGCATGGCGGTTATGACGGCATTTTCCCGGCGGTGGAAGAGGCGTTGCACGGCAAGGATGTGAGCGCGAAATGCAATATCACGATGGAGCCGGACGAGGCCTTCGGAGAATATGAACACGATCTGGTGCGCGTTGAGCCGCGCAATATGTTCCCGGATGACATTGCCATCGGCATGCAGTTCGAGGGTGGCGCGGAAGGGGGCGACGATGACGATTACTCGCTTTACACCGTGGTAGATGTGACGGACACCGAAGTGACTGTGGATGGCAACCATCCACTGGCCGGCAAGACGCTGACCTTTGTCGGCGTTGTCACCGGCGTGCGCGCAGCCACTGCTGAGGAGCTGGCGCATGGGCATACGCATGGCGAAGGCGGGCATCATCACTAATTCCCTTTGGCGATAGGCAGACGAATTAATCACACTCCTACAAAAACAACCATTTTTCAACGCAAAATAGAATAAGCTGCGGCAGGCCGCAAAAAATCCCGCTCAATGCGGGCTTTTTTGTTACTGCGTGTTAGGTAGCATGTTTCACACCCAAAAAGGTACAAGAACCTCTTCGAGGTAAATTTGCGCACTGATTCCAATTTCAATTTAACCGTGCCATTTTGTAGGTACGCCACGTTGACAATCTCAGGGCAGGCTGTCGGGCGTAGCCCGCGTAGGGTTGGTTACGGTCGGCGTAGCTTGCCGACCGTAACCAATCATTCGGTGTCCAATTGATGGGTTACGCGCCCAAAAAACCGGGCGCTCCACCCATCCTACATGTCACTTTTAAAATGGAAATGAAAATGGAATGAAACATACGGGATAGGATGCGACTCGCCCATTTTAAAAATCCGTAACGGCCTCAAATATTTCCTGCTGCGTATTCAGCCAAAAAACAGACTCAGGAAGCTGGAGCAAAAACGCCTGCTGGCAGTTGTGAATTCAGACGAATTTGGATCAAAGCATAATACAATAAATATGCCGGCCAGATGAATGGCCTTATCAAGGTGAATTGGTTCTCCTCCCCTCGCCCGCTTGCGGGAGAGAGGCCGGAGGAGAGGAAACGCATTGCAACATGAAGTTCTTTTAAGGGTTTTCCCTCTCCCTAACCCTCTCCCACAAGTGGACGAGGGGACAAAACAGTGGAACTAATTAACAAATAATAATCAGGTGGTTAAGTTGAGAACAAATTCACCCTGATGGCCTTATTGCGGCGTCCAGTTGTTGCGTACTTTACGTGCTACGCTGAAAACCTCTTCCAGTTTGGCGGCATCACCCTGTTCCAACGCCAGATACAACCCATGTAGCTCGTTGGCATATTGCATTAGCTCCCGCAGCAGCGCCTCGCGGTTGGCCATGCAGATATCCCGCCACATTTCCGGCGAACTGGCCGCGATGCGGGTGAAGTCGCGGAAGCCGCTGGCGGCGAAGGATAGCAACAGGTCGCGGTTGTCGCGTTGCGCTAAATCGTGTACCAGCGCGAACGACAGCAAATGGGGTAAGTGGCTGACGGCGGCGAATACTTCGTCATGTTGCTGCGGGGTCAATTCACTGACTGACGCACCGCATAATTCCCACGCCAGCTTTACCTGCGCCACCGCATCAGATGAATTCTCCGGCAAGGGTGTGAGTACCACTTTTTTTCCTTGAAACAAATCAGCGCGCGCTGCGGCTGCGCCGCTTTTCTCTCCGCCTGCAATGGGGTGCGCCGGAATAAAACGGACGATATGTTTACCCAAATGCGTGTGCGCATACTGCACGACATCGCCTTTGGTGCTGCCGCCATCGGTGATAAGCGTGTGCGCGCCCAGATGTGGCGCGATGCGCGCCATGATGGCGGGCATTTGTCCGACTGGGGTCGCGAGTAAAACCAAATCAGCATTGCCTAGCTCGGCTGCCAGGTCGGTGCCGATGCGGTGGATGATGTTGAGGTGTTGCGCTTGCTTGAGCGTTTCAATGCTGCGTCCGAAGCCGATTACTTCACTTACCGCATTCGCGCGACGTAAGGCCAAAGCAAAGGAGCCGCCGATCAGGCCGACGCCAAAGATAACAACTTTCTTCACTTGTTACGCCGCTTTAAGTTCTTCGCTCAATTCCAAAGGGAATAAACCCGCAGCCTTGGCATCAAGTACCACAATTTCGCCCACGCCGTTTGCGGTCATACCAACATTGACGTTCCAGCCCAGGGATATGTCACGGATGATTTTGTCCTTATTGAATTCAATCACAAGGATATCGTCTCCTTGGTCATATTGCATTTTCATGGTTGCGGCTCCTCTAGTGTCCAATCCACCATCACGGTTTTTACAATTACGGCCTGACCCACTACTACCGCTGTGCATACCATGTTGTCAGGCCGCACAGGATACTGCCTGAAAATCCACAGATCGGTTTCTGATTTGTGACGGATGTCTCCAGTTTCAATCAAATCCAACAGCAGTTCAAGGGAAATATCGCGCTTTTCCATGCGCGCCTTGACGTGATGTGTAAGCCGGACATTTTTCTGGAAACGCTGGCTAAACATTTGCCCCTCATTATTACCGGATTAAAGCGTCCGCCCGATGGCTTTGGCGATGCCGCCCAACACGCCCATCAGATTTTTCAATTCCTGTGGCGTCAAGGCCTGATCCGCATCACACCAGGCTTCGCAGGGATTGGGATGCATTTCGACCAGCAGGCCGTCTGCGCCTGCGGCGATCGCGGCTTGCGATAAGGCCGGCACCATCCAGGCTTTGCCGCCAGCATGGGATGGATCAACGATGACCGGCAAATGGGTTTCCTTTTTTATTACCGGGATGGCGGTCACATCCAGCACATTGCGATAATAAGTCTCGAAGGTGCGGATGCCGCGCTCGCAGAAAATGATGTTGTGGTTGCCGCCCGCCGCGATGTATTCCGCTGCCATCAGCCATTCGGAAATCGTGGCCGACATGCCGCGCTTCAATATCACCGGCTTGTTGATGCGCCCGACTTCTTTCAGTAAATCGAAGTTCTGCATGTTGCGCGTGCCGATCTGGATCACGTCCACATCGTTTTCGAGGAAAGTGTCCAGCATGCGGACGTCCATCAGCTCGGTGACGATGGGCAGCTTGAATTTGCTGGCAGCTTTGCGGAACATGTCCAGCCCCCCCACGCCTTTGCCCTGGAAAGTGTAAGGGCTGGTGCGCGGTTTGAATGCGCCGCCGCGCATCAGGCGGCAACCGGCCTCATGCACATACTGCGCGGACAAGTCCATCTGTTCTTGTGTCTCCACCGAACAGGGCCCGGCGATGATTTGTATCTGATTGCCGCCCAGCTTAATCCCGCCGATGTCTATTACGGTGTTTTCGGGATGCGATTCGCGCGATACGATTTTGTATTGCTTGACGATGTGCATCGCCGATTCCACGCCGGGCAAGGGCGTGAACATTTCCTCGCTCAGTTTGCTCTCATCGCCAATCGCGCCGATGACCGTGCGCTCGATGCCACGCGAGATGTTGGCCTCCATCCCGGCGTCTTTGAGCTTTTTCACCACCGCACTAATTTGCACGTCGGTGACATCCTTGTTCATTACTATAATCACTATTTTTCTCCTAATATCTGCATCAGCGCAGACAAAAATTTTTCATTCTCTTTTTCAAGACCGACGCTTACACGCAAATAATCCGGCATATCATAGTTGGCAACCGGTCGTACTATTACCCCCAGCTCCAGCAAACGGTGGTAAATCTGCCCCGCATTAGCAATTTTGAAACAGACGAAGTTGCCGAACGAGGGGATGAATTCCAGCCCCATCAGCGCCAGGCCTTGCGTTATCTGTTGCATACCAAGCAGGTTCATCTCATATGTCTGCCTGACAAAATTCTCGTCCTGTAAAGCGGCCAAGGCGGCGGCCTGCGCCACGCTGTTGACATTGAACGGCTGGCGCACACGGTTGAGCATGTCCGCAACTTGTTCATCCGCCAGCGCATAGCCCACGCGCAAACCGGCCAAGCCGTAGGCCTTGGAGAAGGTGCGCGAAATAATCAGGTTGGGGAAATCGCGCAACCAACTCACGTTATCGTAGCGTAAATTTTCCGGCAGGTATTCATTGTATGCCTCATCCAGCACCACCAGAATCTGCGACGGCAGCGCACGTAAAAATTCCAGCAATGCAGCCACCGCCAGAAAAGTGCCGGTGGGGTTGTTGGGATTAGCGATGAACACCATTTTTGCTTTGTTCTGGATTGCGGCTTGCAACATCGCGGGCAGGTCGTGGCCAAAACCAGGCGTGGCCGGCACGCTGATGCCGATTGCCCCCACTGCCTGGGTTGCCAATGCATATACTGCGAAAGCATGGTCGGCATACACCGCCTTGTCGCCTGGTGCCAGAAAAGCGCGTGCGGCCAGTTCCAGCAGGTCATTGGAGCCGTTTCCCAGCACGATGCGCGCACGTTCGACAGCATAGCGTCTGGACAGCGCATCCTTCAACTCGAAACCGTTGCCGTCGGGATACAGCGCGATGGTTTTAATCGCTACCTGCATGGCAGCCACGGCCAGCGGGCTGCAACCGAGCGGATTCTCGTTGGAGGCCAGTTTGACGATGCCGCTGATGCCCAGTTCGCGCTCCAGTTCGGCTATTGGCTTGCCGGGCTGGTAAGGTGCGATGGCGCGGATATAGGGGGGAGCGAGATCAGAATAATTCATTATTTCAATCAAACGTACATTTATCATAGGGCGGGCTGCGCCCGCCATGTCGGGCATAGCCCGACCTACGGGGTTGCTCTAAACAGCCACCGGGTATGAACCCAAAACTTTCACAAACGCAGCAACCTGCTTCAGTTCGGCCAATGCGGCGGCCACTTTGATGTCAGACTGGTGGCCTTCAATATCCAGAAAGAATACATATTCCCACAAGCCCGAACGCGCCGGGCGCGATTCCAGTTTAGTCATGCTTACGCCATGCTTGGCCAGCGGCACCAATAAATCATGCACCGCCCCCGGTTGGTTCGCCGCTGACATGACTAATGAAGTCCGGTCGCTGCCGGATGGCGCGACATCCTGATTGCCAATGACTAAAAAGCGCGTGGTGTTGCGCGGGTCGTCTTCTATGTTTTCAGCACGTACCGGAACGGCATAATGTTGCGCCGCGATTTTTCCTGCGATGGCCGCTGATAGCGCGTCCTTGGACGCCAGCAAAGCCGCCTCGGCATTGCTAGATACCGGGATACGCTCGGCATTCGGCAGATGCGTATTCAGCCAGCCCTGACATTGGCCGAATGACTGCGGATGCGAATACACGCGCTGGATGCCAGCAAGATCGCTGGCTTGCGACAACAGGCATTGGTGCACGGTCAACATCACTTCGCCGCAAACTTTAAGCGGGCTTTGCAGCAGCAAGTCCAGTGTGCGGCCCACTGCCCCTTCAGTGGAATTTTCCACCGGCACCATGCCATAGTTGGCCGCAGCGCTTTCTACCGCGCGAAAAACTTCGTCTATGGATGCGCAAGGTATTTCCTGGCTGGCCTGGCCAAAACGCTGCACCACTGCCGCCTCGCTGAAGGTGCCAGCCGGGCCGAGATAAGCCACCGTCAGCGGCGCTTCCAGCGCGCGGCAATGCGACATGATTTCGGTAAATAAAGTAGTCACGCTGGATTTGGGCAAGGGGCCTAGATTAGCGTTGACCATGCGTTGCAATACCTGCGCCTCGCGTTCCGGGCGCAATACCCTATCCTCACCTTTGAGATGGCCTTCACCTTTGAGATGGCCGATTTTCTGCGCCAGCGCCGCGCGCTGATTTAATTGTTTGAGCAAATCGTCATCTATACGGTCTATTTGCTCACGAAAATGATTAAGTTCCTTGCTCATGGCTTAGCTTTCTAACGGCAAATCACGCACCATCAGCACGCCTGGAATAGCGGCCAGCTGGACAATCAATTCGGGTGGCGTGGCACTATCGGTGTCCACCAGGGTGTAGGCTATTTCGCCGCGCGATTTGTTTATCATGTTATGGATGTTAATTCCGGCAGAGGCCAGTTTAGTGGAAATCTGCCCCAGCATGTTGGGCACGTTGGCATTTGCAATCGCGATACGAAAAGCCGATTCGCGCGGCATGGCGACATTCGGGAAATTCACGGTATTGCTCAAGTTGCCGTGTTCCAGATAATCGCGCACTTGCTCCGCCACCATTACCGCGCAATTATCTTCCGCCTCCTGCGTGGAAGCGCCCAGATGGGGCAGCGCGATGATGGCAGGATTGCCCTGTGTTTTCTGGGTGGGGAAATCGCACACATAACAATGGATATGTTTGCTGGCGATACCTGCCAACACTGCGTCTTCATCCACAATAGCATCACGCGCAAAATTCAGCAGCACACTGCCCGCCTTCATCGCCTGCACCCGCTTGCTGTTGATCAAACCACGCGTGGCATCCAGCAAGGGAATATGCAGCGTGACGAAATCGCTGTGCTTGAGCAAGTCTTCGACACTGTGCGCCTTCTTTACCTGTGACGGCAAACCCCAGGCCGCATCCACGGTAATTTCTGGGTCGTAGCCCATGACCTGCATACCGAGGCCGATGGCGGCATCCGCCACCAAGCGACCGATGGAACCCAAGCCAATAATACCAAGCGTTCGTCCGCGCAACTCGATTCCGGCAAAATGTTTTTTGCCGTCTTCCACCTGTTTATGTAAAGCCGTATCATCGCCCTTCAAGCTCGCGGTGAAATGCAGTGCGGGGATGAGATTGCGCGAGGCCAACAACATGCCCGCAACCACCAGTTCTTTCACCGCGTTAGCATTCGCGCCAGCCGCATTGAACACGGGCACGCCGCGCTCGTTCATTTTCTTGACCGGCACATTGTTGGTTCCTGCGCCGGCGCGGGCAATAGCCTTCACAGTGGCTGGAATGTGCATCTCCAGCATATTGTGCGAGCGCACCAGGATGGCATCGGGTTCGGTAATGTCGTTGCCGATGACGTAGCGCGCAGCAGGCAGGCGTTGCAAACCCAGTGACGAAATTTTGTTAAGCGTTAATATCTGGAAAGTCTGAGTGGATTTTTTATTTGGCATTATCTGTTAACTATTTTTCTGCGCGAATTCATTCATGAAGGCAACCAAGGCCTGCACACCCGCCAACGGCATGGCATTATAAATAGAGGCGCGCATTCCGCCGACCGAACGGTGGCCCTTGAGTTGCAACAAGCCGCGCGCGTCAGCCTGCTTGAGAAAATCGCCATCGAGATTGCTGTCCTTGAGTGTAAAGGGCACGTTCATGCGCGAGCGGTCAGTCTTGGCCACCGGGCAATGATAGAAACCCTCACTCGCATCAATTGCGTCGTATAACAATTTTGCCTTGGCGATGTTGGTTTTCTCCATCGCGGCAATACCGCCATTTTTTTTCAGCCACTGAAATACCAGACCAGCCATATAGATGGCAAAGGTGGGCGGCGTGTTGTACATTGAATCATTATCGGCATGAGTCTTGTAATCCAGCATGGTTGGGATGCGGGGATAAGCCACGCCGAGTAAATCGTCGCGCACAATGACGATGGTCAAACCAGCCGGGCCGATATTCTTTTGCGACCCAGCATAAATCAAACCGTATTTCGACACATCAACCTGACGTGACAAAATGTGCGACGACATATCGGCCACCAATGGCACATCGCCTGTGCCTGGAACCCAATTAAATTCCACCCCGCCTATGGTCTCGTTCGAGGTGTAATGCAGATAGGCTGCTTTAGGGTCGCACTGCCAAGTGTTGAATGCCGGAATGCCCGTGGCATTGTCCGCCACTACATTCACATGGCAAAATTTTTCCGCCTCGCTGATAGCCTTCTTCGACCATTCCCCGGTATTGACGTAGTCCGCAGTAGCCTTGCCGCGCAGCAGATTCAGCGGAATCATGGCGAACTGCAAATGCGCGCCGCCTTGCAGGAACAACACTTTGTAATTAGCCGGAATGGCGAGCAAATCGCGCAAATCTTGTTCTGCCGTTGCGGCGATGCTGATGAACTCCTTGCCGCGATGGCTCATCTCCATCACCGACATTCCGCTGCCGTGCCAGTCGAGTAATTCTTTTTGTGCTTGCAGCATCACCTCGTGCGGCAATACGGCGGGGCCTGCGCTGAAATTGTAAATGGTCATGCTCATTTCTATGTTAATAAATGTGGTCAGGAAAATGCGATGCCGGCATTCGCCGCTATTTTCCCGGCAAGATTTTTAAAATCCCTATAGCACTCTGCAACTGCCTCTTGGTGCGCGCCTATAGCGCCGTCCGCTGATTTAAGAAAGAACATCGGCTTGTTCGCCTCCATCGCCAACGGCATCAAGCTGCGGTAGTTCTTCAACAACGCCAGCGCATATGGATCGTTGTCTGGTGTTGGAACCTTACCAGTAACCGTTTCGCCCAGCACCGATTCACGATAGGTTTGTGGAATTTTATCTACCCAACGTTGATAGGCTTTTACCGGACGACTAACCCGAATCCCATATTGCATTACGACATAGCCAGCTGGTTGCATTTCACCCAAAGGAACAGCAATGTCTTCTTTTTCTGGCAACTCATCCAATCGTTTCTTCCAGCCTTTGCGCCAATCCCTGAGCGTGGGACCAAGGTTGTTCAATCCTTGCAATGAAAATAAATCAGGTGCTAACGGAATAACAACCTGCTCAGCCGAAATGATCGCCGAGCGGTTAATGGCGCCTAAATTTGGCCCCACATCTATGAGCACCACATCACTAGAGCTTTTCTCGGCTGCTAAACGGATTATCCGATAGAACGCAGTAATTACACGAAAAGCATCGGGTTTCCCATCTAAGCACTTCGGCCAATTTTCGGATAACGAATCTTCAAATTTCGATAGCCCCAGATCACCGGGAATTAGTTCCAGTTTGTCCGTAATTTTAATTACATGCGGCTCTGCAATACCGCCCACACCACGCAGAATTGGACTAATCGCCCCATAAATAGTATCTGGATGGTCACCATCAGGCCACAACAGTTCCAGACGTTCTTCTTTCAAGAACATGGAAGTAAGGTTCGCTTGCGGATCAAGATCAACTGCTAGCACTTTGATTCCACGATCAGCGAACATCCACGCAAGGTGATAAACCAACGAAGTCTTTCCCACCCCGCCCTTGTTATTGAAGAAGGCTATTGTTTTCATGCCCCTCTCCGGTAAATCTTGACTAACACCGTATGTTCATCGAATTCAAAAACAGCCTCCCTGTTGCCATTTTCTTTCAGCAACGCTTGCGCGCGCTGTACGCCATAACCAAAGCGATTGACGAAGCCGAGTGACTTCATTGCCTCGGCCACCACCGGATTGCGGTAACTATTTCGCGTCGGAAAGTTATTCTTTGTAGCTTCGCCATACAATCCGCCCGGACTATGAATTTCGATGTGATCGCTGAAGGCATAAAAACGCACCGGCGAATTGCTCTCGTAGTTGCGGTGCATGACGGCATTCATCAATAGCTCACGCAATGCCCACTCAGGATAGTCTGGCAGCAGCCGTTCCTCCAGCGCACTGATCTGGCGCATGGAAGTATGAACCATCGTCTTGATCCTCAGCTCCAGTTCGCGCAATGTCGAACTCAAGTCGCCTGATATTTCGGCCTGGTCTTCCGGAGTTTCGGTTAAATCTGTACCCGGCATTTTTAGATACTGAATATATGCGCCTGGCAAGAAAAACCTTGGATTTTTGCCAAACAACAAGATACCGGCATGCGTCGGACAAGCGCGTTCAAAATCGTACATCCTGAGCGAGGCTAGTTGTTGCTCGATCTCCCGGTGATTGGCTCCTATGGTTTCTGCATCCACAGCCTCTCGGCGATAAGCATCGAATTGCCCCAGCGCCAAGTCTTCAAGTTTTGCTTCAATACAAGGACGCGCATCAAAATGGCGAATTGCCGCAGTGCGACGTTCGCTGAGGATGCGCTCTTCTTGCTCATTGGCGATTGCCTTGCGCGGACCGACACGAATATAGACCCGCCCTTTATAACGCACTGGCGGCATATCGGATGGCAGCACCTCGACCACCGCGACATCGCCACCCGGCAAATTAAATTTACCCACGTTCATAACTGGAGGAAACAACACATTGCCATCCGAACGTATGGCGCTAAGGTTTAGAAGCAATTGATCCGTAACTTTTAGTCCAGATAAACTCCCGTCATCCCCGACACCGACCAATAAATAGCCAAGCTGGCGATGATTGGGCAAGTCATTGGCAAACGCACAAATCGCCTGGCAAAACTTATCCGTGTCAGAAATGGAAATCGTGCGTTCAACCCGGTCTGATTCAAGATCGGATAGCAGTCCCATTAATTGCGCTTCGGTCAACATGCGGTTCTATTCCAACTCTTCTTCCGGATCAGCAATGCGGCTCAAACCGGCCAGCTTGTCGCCCTTGCCCAGGTTAATCAGGGTAACGCCTTGCGTAGCGCGGCTCATCTCGCGGATTTCCTTAACGCGGGTGCGGATCAGCACGCCGTTGGTGCCGATCAGCATGATTTCGTCTTCCTGATTAACCAGCGTCGCCGCCACCACTTTGCCGTTGCGCGCGGAAGTCTGGATTGCAATCATACCTTGCGTGCCGCGTCCGTGGCGGGTGTATTCGGCAATCGGAGTGCGCTTGCCGTAACCATTTTCGGTCGCGGTCAGCACTGCCTGATTTTCATCCTCCGCCACCAGCAGCGCAATCACATGCTGCTTGGCTGCCAGCTTCATGCCGCGCACGCCGCGCGATACCCGCCCCATAGAGCGCACATCATTTTCATCAAAGCGCACCGCTTTGCCGCCATCCGAGAACAGCATCACGTCATGTTTGCCATCGGTCAGCGCCACGCCAACCAGGTAGTCTCCGTCATCCAGGTTGATGGCGATGATGCCGACCTTGCGCGGGTTGGCGAAATCGGACAATGCGGTTTTCTTCACGGTGCCATTGGCTGTGGCAAAAAACACGAACTGGTCTTCAGCAAATTTCTTGACCGGCAAAATCGCGTTTATTTTTTCGCCCTCTTCCAATGGCAGCAGATTCACGATCGGCTTGCCGCGGCCGGTGCGCGAGCCCTGCGGTACGTCATATACCTTGATCCAATACACGCGGCCTCGGCTGGAAAAACACAGGATGTAATCGTGGGTGTTGGCGATAAACAGGTTGTCAACAAAATCATCTTCTTTGGTGGAAGCCGCCTGTTTGCCGCGCCCGCCACGCTTTTGCGCGCGGTATTCATCCATCGCCTGCGCCTTCATATAGCCGCCATGCGACAGCGTGACCACCACATCCTCCGGCGCGATCAAGTCCTCCATGCTCATGTCTTGCGTATGGGTGATAATCTCGCTGCGGCGTTTGTCACCGTATTGCGATTTAATCGCCACCAGCTCGTCACCGATGATTTTGGTAATGCGCTCAGGCTTGGCCAGGATGTCGAGCAGGTCGGCAATTTTTTCCATCACCTCGCGGTATTCACCCACTATCTTATCCTGTTCCAGTCCGGTCAAGCGCTGCAAACGCAGTTCCAATATCGCCTGTGCCTGAACATCTGACAGCTTGTAAGCGCGTCCCTTGCCCTTACCCACCAGACCAAATTCCGGCAGCAGATTCTCCGGGCGCGACGCATCGCTTACTCGGCTTAACATGTCTTCCACCAGCGAGGAACTCCATGAATGCGCCATCAATTCCTGCTTTGCTATCGCAGGCGTCGCTGCCGCTTTAATCAGCGCGATGATTTCATCTACGTTGGACAACGCCACCGCTAGGCCTTCCAGGACATGGCCGCGATCGCGCGCCTTGCGCAATTCAAATACGGTTCGGCGCGTTACTACCTCGCGCCGGTGGCGCAGGAAAGCAACCAGGAACTGTTTCAGGTTGAGTAACTGCGGGCGGCCATCGAGCAAGGCCACCATATTCATGCCGAAGCTGTCCTGCAACTGGGTTTCTTTATATAACTGGTTGAGGATCACTTCGGCCACTTCGCCGCGCTTTAACTCAATCACCGCGCGCATGCCGGACTTGTCCGATTCATCGCGGATTTCGGAAATTCCTTCGATGCGTTTTTCGCGCACCAGCTCGCCGATTTTCATCAGCAAGTTTGCCTTATTCACCTGGTATGGAAGCTCATCAATGATGATGGACTGACGATTGCCCTTGTCCATATCTTCGAAGTGGCAACGCGCGCGCATGATCACGCGCCCGCGCCCAGTGCGGTACCCCTCTTTAATCCCCGCCGTGCCATAAATAAAGCCCGCTGTAGGGAAATCTGGCGCAGGAATCATGGCTATCAGCTCCTCGATATCCATCTCGGGATTCTTCAGCAATGCTAGGCAAGCATCCACCACTTCATTTAGATTGTGCGGCGGAATGTTGGTCGCCATGCCGACTGCTATCCCGGAGGAACCATTCACCAGCAAATTGGGGAAACGCGCCGGAAACACCAGCGGCTCATGTTCGGAACCATCGTAGTTGGGACCGAAATCCACGGTCTCCTTGTCCAGATCGGCTAGCAATTCATGCGCGATACGAGACATGCGGATTTCGGTATAACGCATCGCCGCCGCGTTGTCGCCATCCACCGAGCCGAAGTTACCCTGGCCATCAATCAGCGGGTAACGCAGCGAAAAAGGCTGCGCCATGCGCACGATGGTGTCGTACACGGCAGTGTCGCCATGCGGATGATATTTACCGATTACATCACCGACGATACGCGCCGATTTTTTGTAGGCTTTGTTCCAGTCGTTGGATAACTCGTGCATGGAAAACAGCGCGCGACGATGCACCGGCTTGAGGCCGTCGCGCACGTCAGGCAAGGCGCGCCCGACAATTACGCTCATCGCATATTCGAGATACGACTTGCGCATCTCCCCTTCCAGGCTAACTACCAGTGTTTCCTTGGCAAATTGTTCCATGTATGGTCGTACCCTCAAATTGCTTTTAAAAAATAGCCTGTAAGTTTATCATGCTGACACGGCTCGAGACAAAACAAAATTGCGGCGGGGCCGCTCCCTGCTGCGGGTGGTTTTACTACCCGCAGCAGGCTTGTTTCACGTTAACCTAGGATCATAGGAGACAAACGCCGTGCCCTCTGCCGCAGGCTTCACGCTGAATTCGGCATTATGCCGCGCCATGTAGACTTGTTCCAGATATCAATTCGCGCCTATCACGACCGTGACTTACGTCATGCCCGTTAGTTGGGTATAATCTGCGCCCCATTCATTTTCTAAATTCAGTATGAACACCACCCTGGCTTGGATTATCGCCGCCAGCCTTGTTGGCGGCGTGCTGAGCGTGCTGGGCGCTGCGCTATTTGCGCTCAACGGCCGCATGCAGCACTACCTCGGCGCGATGGTGAGCTACGCCATCGGTGCGCTGCTGGGCGCGGTATTTCTCAATATCCTACCCGAAGCGATAGCGCTCACCTCCAATGTCGCGACGCTGAGCGCGACTGTGCTATTTGGCATTCTGCTCTTTTTCATTCTAGAAAAGCTTGTCCTGTGGCGGCACTGCCACCACCAGCATTGCGAGGCACACGAGCTGCTGCAAACCGAACAGAGCCACGACCATGGGCGCAGCGGCATGATGATCATGCTGGGTGACACCTTCCATAACTTCGTGGACGGCATCATCATCGCGGCCGCTTTCCTTACCGACATAAATCTCGGCATCGTCACCGCGCTGGCCATCATTGCCCATGAAATTCCGCAGGAAGTCGGTGATTTCGCCATCCTATTGCATTCCGGTTACAGCAAACTGCGCGCTCTGCAACTGAATTTAATTTCCAGCTTCGCCTCGGTAGCGGGCGGCATACTGGGTTATTACACCCTGCAATCCATGCAATCGTGGATACCGTCGCTGCTGGCGTTGGCAGCGGCCAGCATGATTTATGTGGCGGTGGCCGACCTGATCCCCGGCCTGCACAAGCGCGCGGCATTGCGCGACACCCTGCAGCAGGTGGGGCTAATCGCGCTGGGGGTGGGGACGGTGGCGCTGATGGGCGTGCTGATGGCGGGGTCACACTAAATGCATTGATAGCCTCCCCCTTTGTAAAAGGGGGACTGAGGGGGATTTAACGGTAACCATACTTGCCACCTTTTTAAATCCCCCCTACCCCCCTTTTTCAAAGGGGGGAATATTCCGCTGCTTTAACTTGACTGACTACTACGTTGAATTTTCAAGGTTTAATAAATGATCAAGCAAAGCACAATTCCCCGCGTCGGTTTCATCTCTCTCGGTTGCCCCAAGGCCACGGTTGATTCAGAACACATCCTCACCCGCTTACGCGCCGAGGGCTATGTCATCTCGCCCAACTATGCGGATTCCGATCTGGTGGTGGTCAACACCTGCGGCTTTATTGATAGTGCGGTGGCAGAATCGCTGGAGGCGATTGGCGAAGCGCTGAAGGAAAATGGCAAGGTCATCGTAACTGGCTGTCTCGGTGCCAAAGGCGATGGCGATGTGGTGCGGCAGGCTCATCCCAAGGTGCTGGCTGTCACCGGTCCGCACGCCACCGATGAGGTGATGGAAGCCGTACACGCGCACTTACCCAGACTGCATGATCCTTATATGGATCTGGTGCCGCCGCAAGGCATACGCCTCACCCCCAAACATTACGCTTATGTAAAAATTTCCGAAGGCTGCAACCATCGCTGTACCTTTTGCATCATTCCTTCCATGCGCGGCGACCTGGTCAGCCGCCCGGTGGGTGACGTGATGCAGGAAGCGCAGAACCTAGTAAACGCGGGCGTAAAAGAATTACTGGTGATTTCGCAGGACACCAGCGCTTACGGCGTGGATGTGAAATACCGCACTGGATTTTGGGGTGGTCGTCCGCTCAAGACGCGCATGACTGAACTGGTGCAGGCGATGGGCGAGCTTGGCCAAACGGGTGAGAAACCCTGGGTGCGCCTGCATTACGTCTATCCCTACCCGCATGTAGATGAAGTGATCCCGCTGATGGCGGAAGGAAAAATCCTGCCTTATCTCGACATTCCTTTTCAGCATGCCAACGCGCGCATCCTCAAGCTGATGAAGCGTCCTGCCAGCAGCGAAAATGTGTTGCGACGCATCCAGCAGTGGCGAGCTATCTGCCCGGACATTACCTTGCGCAGCACCTTCATCGTCGGTTTTCCCGGCGAGACCGAAGAAGAGTTCGAGGAGCTGCTGGATTTTCTAGAAGTGGCGCAACTGGATCGTGTAGGCGCATTCATGTATTCGCCGGTGGAAGGCGCGGTTGCCAACGCCCTGCCCGATCACATTCCGCTTGAAGTGCAGCAGGAACGCCTGGGACGCTTGATGCAGTTACAGGAAGAAGTCAGCGCCGAGCGCCTAGCGTGCAAAGTAGGCAAAACTCTGCAAGTGCTGGTGGATGAAGTGGATGATGAGGGCGCGATCGCACGCAGCTCAGCGGATGCGCCAGAGATAGATGGGTTAGTCTATATTGAAAATGGACAATCGCTCAAGGTGGGGGAGTTTGCCAATGTGCGTGTCACCGATTCGGATGCGCACGACCTGTGGGCGAAAATGGTTTAGTCATTTTTTTCATCGGGCCTTGGGTTTCTTGTCTAAAACATGTCCCCATACGTCCGTTCCCTGACCGGTATGTTGCTTGATGTGTTGTTTGTCATGGATCAAGCTCAGGTTGAAAATTTCCATGGCAACATCGGACGAAAAGCCTTTCCGCTTGCCATCGCGCGTGTTCATCATCAGTTCGTCGAAATATTTGTCTATGGTCGGCAACTTCCACAGTTGCAAAAGTTTGGCCAGAACATGCGGATGTTTTTTCTCCAGAGCCTGCGGGTATTTATCTTCAGCGCCATCCAGCAACAGCATAAACTTGTCATTCATGGTGTCTCCCCATATAACTAATGACGCATTAAAAGCCAATTGACGAAAAAATGCAATTATCTCAATTTGGGCTGTTTGCGGGCGTGGTGAAAAATTCGATCGATACACTCAATTCCCGCGTGCGCCTGAACGGCGGCAAGCTCTGCCAGATGCGCCTGCCATATGGCCTGGAAATCAAACGCGGGTCGCAGATCATCAGCACGCCGCGGTCGGTCTCATCGCGGATCAGGCGTCCCGCGCCCTGCTTGAGGTTGATTACCGCGCGTGGCAACTGATATTCCATGAAGGCATTGCGCCCCTGTTTGTTGATCTGCGCGATGCGCGCCGCCAGCACCGGATCGTCTGGCGGAGCAAAAGGTAATTTATCTATTACCACTAGCGACAGCGCCTCGCCGCGCACGTCCACCCCTTCCCAGAACGACTGGCTACCCAGCAGCACCGCATTGCCGTGCTCGCGGAAACGGCCTAAAAGTTCATTGCGCGACCCCTCCCCTTGCAGCATCAGCGGGTAGCTCAGATTCTTGCGGTCGAACTCGGCTATCAGGATTTCGTGCGCGCGCTGCATCGCGCGCAAACTGGTGAACAGCAGAAAAGCGCGCCCCTTGCTGGCTTCGATCAACGGCAGTGCGGCCTGCACTACCGCCTCGGTATAGCCGGGGCTGTTCGGCTCCGGCATGTCCTGCGGCACATACAGCAGTGCCTGCTCCTGGTAATTGAACGGGCTTGCCCAGTAGGCCGTGCGCGCTTGCAGCACTCCCATTTCGGATTGGTAATGTGAGAAATCCTGCTTCACCGCCAGCGTGGCGGAAGTGAATATCCAAGCGCGCGGATGGCCGTCGATCTGCTTGGCGAAAATTTCCGCGATGGACAAGGGCGTGGTGTTGAGCTGCACGGAATGATGGAAGACCTCCAGCCAGCGCACGAAGCCTTCCCGGCCCCTCGCTTCGCTCTCCCCTGCCCTCTCCCCTTGCCACTGTTTAATCTTATGCATCAGCTCCTGTCCGCGTTGCCAGCAGTTCTCCAGCCCCTCGCTACGCTCGGCCTGCTTTTCCAGCAGGCCGTTGAGTTGCGCGAGCTTATCGGTCACAGCACTCATGGCATCTGCCCAGCCTGATAATGTTTCAGTCGCGATGGCAGTCATGCGTCCCTCGTTCTGCTTGAACACCAGACGCAAATCGCGCGCGGCCTTGTCCAGCGCGTCAGTGGCAGTGGGCAAGGCGGCAAAATCCTTGGCCGAGGCCGCCGCTTCCAGCCGCGTATCGCGCGCCAGGTCCAATAATTGCGAAGTCGAAATGCTCTCGCCGAAAAACAGGCTGGCGGTCTCCGGCAACTGGTGCGCCTCATCGAAAATCACCGTGTTACAGGCAGGCAGCAGTTCCGCCACACCCTCGTCGCGCAACATCACGTCGGCAAAAAACAGATGATGGTTGACCACCACCACGTCGGCCTTCATCGCATCAGAGCGCGCCTTGAGCACGAAGCAATCCTTGTGGTGCGGGCATTCCTGCCCTAGGCAATTGTCGCGCGTGGAAGTCACCTGCATCCAGATCGGCGCGTTTTCCGGCACATCGGCCAGACCACTCTTGTCGCCAGACTGGGTAATTTTCGCGTACTTCACAATTTTTCCCAGATGACGCACATCCTCGCGCGTGACAAAACGGCCATCGGATTGCGTGCGCTCCAGATGATAGTGGCACAAATAATTGGCGCGCCCCTTGAGCAGCGCCACCGACACCGGTGCTTTCAACGCATCGCGCACCGTCGGCAAATCGCGCTGGAACAACTGGTCTTGTAGATTTTTCGTGCCGGTGGAAATAATCACCTTGCCGCCCGCGAGCAACGCAGGTACCAGATAGGCAAATGTCTTGCCCGTCCCCGTGCCCGCTTCCGCAATGAGCAGGCTGTTACCTTCAATTGCCTCGGCAATCGCCTGCGCCATTTCCACCTGCTGCGGACGCGCGTGAAAATTCTCGATGTGCGCAGCGAGCGCGCCATCGGGGGAAAACAGGGAGGCTAGTTTTTCTGGGGTGATCAAGGTCGGTCACACTGCAAAACCTGATGGATAGTGGTATTTTGGCAGTGACGCGGTTATAGTGAGGCCATGATTTTACGCGACAGCAGGAAATTGTGAGTTATTTTTTTACCATCTGCAGGCGGCGACGGACGCTGAGGCGTGATCGGTTTGCGCGCAACATTTCAGCGCGACCGGCATGAGGGTAGCTCTAAAAATTCAGAGTTCGCCCAAATGCAAGGCGCAGGAAAAATTTTAGCGGTGTCCATGAAACATTCGGGTTAAACTCAGATTGCCCATTAGCCACACGATTCCCAAACACACCATGTCTGCCACAACACCCGATCGCCTACTCCGTCAGGAAGTGCTCGCCCTGCATGCCTACCCAGTGCCTGACAGCAGCGGGTTGGTCAAACTGGATGCGATGGAAAATCCCTATCCGCTGCCACCGCAACTGCGCGACGAAATCGCCCACTTGGTGGCGGATGCTGCCATCAACCGCTATCCCGATGCCGGCGCACAGCGCCTGAAAGAACGGATACGCGCCGTGACCGGTTTGCCGCAGGGCATGGATATTTTGCTCGGCAACGGTTCGGACGAGCTCATCCAGCTGCTGGCGCTCGCCGTCGCCAAGCCGGGCGCCGTGATGTTAAGCGTCGAGCCGTCATTTGTGATGTACAAAATGATCGCAGCCTTCACCGGCATGGCATATATCGGCGTACCGCTGACGGAAGATTTTGCGCTGGATCTGCCTGCTATGCTGGATGCCCTGCGGCGCCATCAGCCCGCGCTGGTGTTTCTGGCCTATCCCAACAATCCCAGCGGCAACCTGTTCGATGCCGACGCCATTACCCAAATCATCGCAGCCGCGCCTGGTCTGGTGGTGGTGGATGAGGCCTATTATGCCTTTGCCAGCGCCAGTTTTATTCCCATGCTGGCGCGCTATCCCAATCTGCTGGTGATGCGCACTTTCTCCAAACTCGGCATGGCCGGTTTGCGCCTGGGTTTCTTGGCGGGCAGCAAAGCATGGCTGGAGCAGTTGGAAAAGCTGCGCTTGCCGTATAATGTCGGCGTGCTGACCCAGATAGTCGCAGAAAAGCTATTGCAGCATCATGACGTGCTATTACGCCAGGCCGAACAAATCAAGCTGGATCGCGCTTGGTTATATGAGCGTTTGGTGGGAATAGCGGATGTACGGCCATATGCCAGCGATGCCAATTTTATTCTGTTCCGCGTGATGCACGCCAAAGCGATATTTGAAGGCCTGAAAAAACGCGGTGTACTAATCAAGAATTTAAGCAGCGCCCATCTGCTACTGACTGACTGCCTGCGTGTCACGGTTGGCACGCCGGAGGAAAATGAGCGTTTCGTAGTTGCGTTGCAACAAAGTATTCATCAATCTGTTAAGTCTTAAGGCAAAATTATGCGTAGCGCACAAGTAACCCGTAACACCCTGGAAACCCAAATCAGCATCACGCTGGATATGGATGGCAGCGGCCAGGCTAAATTTGACACCGGCCTGCCCTTCCTCGAGCACATGCTAGATCAGGTCGCGCGCCATGGCATGGTTGATCTGGACATCAAGGCTAAGGGCGACCTGCACATTGACGCGCACCACACCGTCGAGGATATCGGCATTACACTCGGGCAGGCATTCAACCAGGCAGTGGGTGACAAAAAAGGGTTGCGCCGTTACGGCCATGCCTATGTGCCACTGGACGAGGCCTTGTCGCGCGTGGTGCTGGACATCTCCGGCCGTCCCGGCCTAGTGTTCAATGTGGATTTCGTGCGTTCCAATATAGGCGAGTTTGATGTGGATCTGTTCCACGAATTTTTCCAAGGCTTTGTCAATCATGCCCTGGTGACTTTGCACATAGACAATCTGGCCGGTGAGAACGCGCACCATCAGGCGGAGACCATATTCAAGGCCTTCGGACGCGCTTTGCGCATGGCGCTGGAAGCCGATCCGCGCATGGCGGGTGTGATGCCTTCTACCAAGGGCGTCCTGTAGTTTCGTAACCCATCATGGTAGATATTGCGGTTATAGACTATGGCATGGGCAATTTGCGCTCGGTGCAGCAGGCGTTGCGCAATGTCGCACCGGATGCGGTCATCACGGTGACAGACGACCCGCGCGTAGTTGCGCAGGCGTCGCGCGTGGTGTTCCCCGGTCAGGGCGCGATGCCGGACTGCATGCGCGAACTGGATGCACGCGGATTGCGCAATGCCGTATTGCAGGCAGCGCGCAGCAAACCCTTTCTAGGTATCTGTATTGGCCTGCAAATGCTGTTCGAGCACAGTGCAGAAGGTGATGTTCCCGGACTGGGCATACTGCCCGGGAAGGTAGTACGCTTCGCCGGCAATTTGCGCGATGCGCAAGGCAACAAGCTGAAAGTGCCGCATATGGGCTGGAATGAGGTGCGTCGAGGGGTTATCCCTCAACTCCCGCAGGGAGTTGAGACGATTGCCCCCTCTCCCGCTGGCGGGAGAGGGTTGGGGAGAGGGAGCGCTCCCAGCCATCCCTTGTGGCAAGGCATCCCACAGGATGCACGCTTTTACTTCGTGCACAGTTATTATGTGCAGCCGCAGGATGGGCAGCTGGTGCAGGCCACCAGCAACTATCCGCAGCCATTCGTCTGCGCCGTGGCGCGCGACAATCTGTTTGCCGTACAATTCCATCCAGAAAAGAGCCAAAGCGCAGGGCTGACGCTGCTGAGAAATTTTGTGAACTGGAATCCAGTTTAATTTTAAATAAACCGTGCGCACAGCGCACGCTACACGCTACATTTTTTTATTTCGTTCAATTAACAGTACTGCCATGCTAATTATTCCCGCGATTGATTTGAAAGATGGACATTGTGTACGTTTGCGCCAGGGCGTGATGGAAGGCGCCACGGTGTTTTCCGAAGACCCGGCGGCAATGGCGCAACGCTGGCTAAAACAGGGCGCGCGCCGCCTGCACCTGGTGGACTTGAATGGCGCGTTTGCCGGCAAGCCAAAAAACGAGGAAGCGGTGCGCAGCATCATAGCTGCTGTCGGACTGGATGTGCCGGTGCAGCTGGGCGGCGGCATCCGCGATCTGGAAACCATAGAACGCTATCTCGACATCGGTGTGACCTACGTCATCATCGGTACGGCGGCGGTCAAAGTACCGGGATTTTTGCACGAAGCCTGCGATGCCTTCCCCGGACACATCATGGTCGGGCTGGATGCCAAGGACGGCAAGGTGGCGGTGGAAGGCTGGTCCAAACTGACCGGGCACGATGTGCTCGATCTGGCCAAGCGTTTTGAAGGTTATGGCGTAGAAGCTATTATTTACACCGACATCGGGCGTGACGGCATGTTGTCCGGCGTGAACATTCCGGCCACGGTGGAGCTGGCGCGCGAATTGACGGTGCCGGTCATCGCCAGTGGCGGCATCACCAACCTCGACGATGTGCGTGCGCTGTGCGCGGTGCAGGATGAGGGCATCACCGGCGCGATTACTGGCCGTGCCATCTACGAAGGCACACTGGAGTTTGCCGAAGCGCAGAAACTGGCTGATGAATTAAGCAAGGTTAAGGTGTGATTTGATGTCTGCAAGTCAAAACCTTTCGGTGGGTTTTTATGCTCGCTAAACGCATCATTCCTTGCTTGGATGTCACTGCGGGTCGCGTGGTCAAGGGCATCAGCTTTGTTGCATTGCGCGATGCCGGCGACCCGGTGGAAATCGCACGCCGCTACGATGAGCAGGGCGCGGACGAGCTGACTTTTCTTGACATCACCGCCAGCTCCGATGACCGCGGCATTCTTTTCCGCATCATCGAGGAAGTGGCCAAGCAGGTGTTTATTCCACTCACCGTGGGCGGCGGTGTGCGGCAGGTGGAAGACGTGCGCAACTTGCTCAATGCCGGTGCCGACAAAGTCAGCATCAACACCTCGGCAATCGTCAATCCGCAACTGGTGGCTGATGCGGCGGCGCGCTACGGTTCGCAATGCATCGTGGTGGCGATAGACGCGAAGCAGGTCGCGCCGGGCCGTTGGGAAGTGTTTACCCATGGCGGACGCAAGGCGACCGGCCTTGATGTCGTGGAATGGGCAAAAAAAATGCAGGCGCTGGGCGCAGGTGAAATCCTGCTGACCAGCATGGACCGCGACGGTACAAAAAGCGGCTTCGATCTGGCGCTAACGCGCGCCGTGACCGATGTGCTGGAAATTCCGCTCATCGCCAGCGGCGGTGTGGGTAATCTGCAACATCTGGTGGACGGCGTAAAGCTGGGCGGCGCTGATGCGGTGCTGGCGGCGAGCATTTTTCACTACGGCGAATACACGGTGCAGCAGGCTAAACAATATATGGCGCGTCAAGGCATCGAGGTGAGGTTATGAATGAAAACTGGCTGGGCAAGGTAAACTGGTCTGAAGACGGGCTGGTGCCAGCCATCGCGCAGGATGCCACTAGCGGCCGCGTGCTAATGATGGCGTGGATGAATCGTGAGGCGCTCAAACGCACCACGGATTCGGGCGAGGCGGTATACTGGTCACGCTCGCGCAAGAAACTGTGGCACAAGGGCGAAGAATCCGGCCACATCCAGCGGGTAAAGGAAATCTGCCTCGATTGCGACGGCGATGTGGTGCTGCTGATAGTGGAACAGGTCGGCGGCATTGCCTGCCACACCGGGCGCGTCAGTTGCTTTTTTAGCCGCCTGGAAAACGGGCAGTGGCTGGAAACTGATGCGGTCATCAAAAATCAGGATGATATCTACAAAAAAAATGAGTAATGACATTCTGCAACGGCTGACAGAAACGATAGCGGCGCGCAAAAGCGCAGCAAACGAAAGTTCATACGTCGCCAAACTGTTCAGCAAGGGCGAGGATGCCATCCTTAAAAAAGTTGCTGAGGAGGCAACCGAAGTCTTGCTGGCCGCCAAGAGTGGCGACCAACAACATCTAGTGTATGAAACTGCCGACCTGTGGTTTCATTGCCTGGTGCTGCTGGCGCAACACGGCTTGAGTGCGGATGATGTATTGCAAGAACTGGCGCGGCGCGAGGGTGTGTCCGGGATAGAAGAGAAGTCAGGACGGAGAATGTAGGGTGGGTGGAGCGGCTTCATGCGTAACCCATCATCCGGGATTGTTCATTAGAACAAAACAGGCTACTGTACTCGCATTTCACCCCCCCATCCCAAAACCCCCTCGCTGCGCTCTCCCCCTCTCAAGGGGGAAGGAGCCGGTACCCTCCCCCTTCTAGGGGAGAGGTGAATATTCCGCCGTAGGACAATCTAGGATCATTGCAACGTGCGCTTGATGGGTTGCGCAAAAACGCTCCACCCATCCTACGGAATTTGAATGACACTTATGGACAACTGCATTTTCTGCAAAATCGTGCGCGGCGAGATTCCCTGCCGTAAGGTATATGAGGATGACGAATTATTCGCCTTCCACGATATTCACCCCGTTGCGCCGGTGCATTTCATGCTGATTCCAAAACTGCATATAGCCTCGTTGCTGGAAGCCAACAATAACCACGCCGCACTGCTGGCAAAAATGCTATTATTGACGCCCTCTCTAGCCAAAGAGCAAGGGTTGGAACACGGCTTCCGCACCGTCATCAATACCGGCAAGGGTGGCGGACAAGAAGTGTATCACCTGCATATACACATCATCGGCGGCGGTCACATTCCGCCCATGGTGCGGCACATTTAACATTAAACTCGCGTAGCGAGACCTTGTCCCCCTCACCCGCTTGTGGGAGAGGGCTGGGGAGAGGGAAACGGCCATGGCCGTTAACACCACTTAACTATCAGGAGAAATAATTATGGGTGCATTCAGTATCTGGCACTGGTTGATCGTATTATTGGTTGTTGTATTGATTTTTGGCACCAAGAAACTGCGCAATATGGGTGCCGATCTTGGCGGCGCAGTGAAAGGCTTCAAGGAAGGCATGAAGAACGAGGGAGAGACGCCCGGGCAGGTGCCGCAGGTCGGCCAGACCATCGAAGACGGCCAGACTATAGAAGGCGAAGTAAAAGACAAGACCCATACCAAAGCTTGACCGGCGCGCACTGCCATGTTTGACGTTAATTTTCCCGAGATGATGGTGGTTGCGGTAGTCGCGCTCATCGTTATTGGTCCGGAGCGGCTACCCAAAGTGGCGCGCACCCTTGGCCATCTGTGGGGACGCGCGCAGCGCTATGTCAACGGTGTCAAGGCCGACATCTCGCGCGATATGTCAATTGAAGAATTGCGCCAGGTACAGCAGGAGATGCAGCAGCAGGCCAGCAATCTCCAACAGGCCTTACAGCAGACCGGGCAAACAGTGAGCCAGCAAGTGCAGGAACTTAACAGTGCCGTGGCGCACCCCGCGCCAGGCCTGCCCGAAGCGCCAGGTCTGCCCGAAGAAGTCCGGCGCGAACCACAAGCTGCATCCAACCAACAAAAATTTCCGATTGATTAATGGGTACCTCTAAAAATTCAGAGCTCGCCCAAATGCAAGGCGCGAAAAAATTTCGCAGCGCCGCATATGATTGATATGTTAGCAAGAAATTTTTTCCGCAACGCAGCAGTTGGGATGAAATCTGGATTTTTAGAGGTGCCCTGATGTTCACTAGCCAAAACTTCATCGCCCACCTGCTCGAGGTACGCACCCGCCTGTTATATTCTTTCGTGGCGCTGCTGGTGATATTCCTTGGTTTTCTACCGTGGGCGGCCGACTTATACACGTTGCTGGCGCACCCCCTGCTGGCAAAATTGCCCAATGGTGGGCAGATGATCGCGATCGGCGTCATTACCCCGTTCTTTGTGCCGATTAAAGTGGCGCTAATGGCTGCGTTTCTGGTCGCGTTGCCTTACATTATGTATCAGGCATGGAGCTTCATCGCGCCTGGCCTGTACGCGCATGAAAAGCGCATGACATTGCCGCTAGTCATGGCGAGTACGGCGCTATTTTATTGTGGCATGTCCTTCGCCTATTTTGCCGTGTTCCCCATAATGTTCGACTTTATCGTCGGCAGCGCGCCACAGGGCGTGGCAGTGATGACCGATATCAGCGAATACCTGAGCTTTGTGCTGTCCATGTTTATGGCCTTCGGCATCGCTTTCCAGGTGCCGGTCGTGGTCGTGGTACTGGTCAAAATGAATCTTGTGACCATCGCCAAGCTGCGAGAAATTCGCCCTTACATCATCGTCGGCGCATTCGTTGCCGGTGCCATTTTCACCCCGCCAGACGTGATATCGCAGTTCATGCTCGCCATCCCGATGTGGCTGCTGTATGAAGCGGGTATAGTGGTGGCGGCGTGGATGACAAAGAGTAAACCGTCTGACGTCAAGCCACAGTAGGTTGGAGCTAGCGTAGCGACCCGACGTTAACGCTGGGAATTATCGTTCCCACGCTCCAGCGTGGGAACGATACAGTTCGTGATTCAAATTTCAAATAAAAACAGTCATAATTTTTGTAGGGGGCGCTTGCGCACCACTAGCATTGGTGCGAAAGCGCACCCTACATTTATTTCACTTATTAAA
>CAMTXD010000094.1:0-20456 GCA_947085625.1 uncultured Gallionellaceae bacterium
ATCGCCGTTCAGCATGTCCAGCTTGTGCGCAAATTCGTGAATGACAACGTTATGTCCCGGCTCCGCGCGCCCCGCATCTGCCCACGATAGAATTACCGGCCCTCCCAGCCACGCTTCCCCGCTTAGCGGCTCACGTATGTGATGCACTACGCCGTCCTCGTCGGTGTGATCGTATTCCGGCACAAACTCGCCGGGATAGACAATGATTTCCACCCAGCCATCATAGCAATCCAGGTCCAGGTTCAAGATCAGGATGCACGCCTGAGCCGCGATCAGCACGCGCATTTCGTCGGTGAGCGTGAAGCCGCCCGCCGCGTTCATGCGTTTGGCATGGAGAAACAAGATAATCCACTGGCGCAAGCGTTCCAGCTCGTCCCGCGTCAGACCATGCAGGAATGGCAACCGCGCCACCACCCTTTGCCACAGATCATCGGGCAAGGGTTCGCGGCTGAGGGTGCGGCGGCGGCGCCAGATTTTGAAGTTCCAGGGCATGGCTAAAGTTCGCGTTCCATCTGTTCTATCAAGCCGAGGTCAGCTTTTCTGCCGTTCCAGTGCCCACGCCACATGCTCGCGCACCAGTGACGATGCGTCTTGAGCACGGGTTTGCAGCGCGGCCAGCACCTCCATACTCCTGGGGGCATTGCCCAGCGCCACGGCAATGTTGCGCAGCCACTGTTCATGGCCGATGCGATAGACCGCGCTGCCGGAGAATTTTTGCTTGAATGTTTCCTCATCCCACGCGAACAGCTCGGACAGCGCCACATCATCCAATCCGTTGCGCGCGGCGAAATCCGCTTCCAGACTTTTGTGCGCAAATTTATTCCACGGACATACCAACTGGCAATCGTCGCAACCATAGATGCGGTTGCCCATGAGTGGGCGCAATTCTAGCGGGATGCTGGTCTTGAGTTCAATGGTGAGATAGGAAATGCAGCGCCGCGCATCCAGTTGATAGGGCGCAACAATGGCTTGCGTCGGACACACCTGGATACACGCGGTGCAAGTGCCGCAATGTTCTTTTTCCGGTTCATCAACAGGCAGCGGCAGGTCGGTGTACAGCTCGCCCAGAAAAAACCACGAACCATGTTCGCGCGACAGCAACAGCGTATGCTTGCCGCGCCAGCCCAGACGCGCCTTGCGCGCCAGCGCCACTTCCATCACTGGCGCGCTGTCGGTAAACACGCGGTGCTTGAATTCTCCAGCTTCGGCGCGAATTTTTTGCGTCAGTTTTTGCAGGCGATTGCGCATTACCTTGTGGTAGTCGCGCCCCAGGGCATAGCGCGAAATGAAGGCGCGGCTGCCGTCCTGCATTACCTCCCAACTATCTTTCGCGTTAGGCGGGTAGTAGTCCATGCGCACCGAGATGACGCGCAATGTGCCGGGAATTAGTTCCGCCGGTCGGCTACGTTTGACGCCGTGTTTTGCCATATAATCCATCTCGCCGTGGTAGCCTTGCGCCAGCCATTGCAGCAGGTGCGCTTCGGCATCATGCAGGTCGGTATCGCTAATGCCCACCGCCTGAAAGCCGAGCGCCCTGCCCCACTCCTTGATTTGGGTGGCCAGTGCGCGGTAATCCACAATTTGAGGTGTCGCGATTTGCATAAACCGGATGATAACCGAATAAACCTATGGTCACGGCCAAGATGCCACCTAGTAGTCCGTTCCATCAAAACGGTGACAAATGAAACGGATGGATTTTTTCGCCAGGCTAGGCGCAGACCTGCAGCCGTATGGGGTATACGGCAAGGGGATGCAACGACGCATGGTGAAAAAAGACGCCGTTTAATATCATCGTTTTGGTGGAACGGACTACTAGGATGATGGAACCCGCCATGCCCGTCCCCCACCCTAACCCCCCCCCGCAAGCGGGAGAGGGGACGAGCGACCGCTACGCGAGTCTCTCATTCTTTCTGGCCGATGAGGACGCGACCGCTGCCTTTGCGGTGCGGTTGGCGCCGGGCATAACACCTGGCATGGTGGTGCATCTGCGCGGCGATCTGGGTGCGGGCAAAACCGCGCTGGTACGTGCCTTGCTGCACGCGCTGGGCTACAGCGGACGGGTAAAAAGTCCAAGCTACACCCTGCTTGAGCAGTATGAAGCGGGTGGGTTACACTTACGCCACTTTGACTTGTATCGCTTTCAGAACGAGGATGAATGGGAAGCCGCCGGTTTCCGCGATGAGTTCGACGGGCGTAATGTGTGCCTGGTGGAATGGCCAGAAAAGGCGCAAGGCCTAGTGCCGCAGGCGGATGTGGAAATCAGGTTCGCGATCTTGGCTCATGGGCGTAACATTGAAGTTCGTGCAAATACACAGACAGGCAGGAAATGCTTAAGCGCGTTGCAAAGTTAATCACGCTGTTCTTTCTGCTGTGGCATCCCCACGCGCAGGCGGCCATCGCCATCAGTGCCGTGCGCATCTGGCCAGCGCAGGATTACACCCGCTTAACGCTGGAATCCAACCAGGCTATCCGCTACAAGCAGTTCATGCTGAAAAACCCGGAGCGGCTGGTAATTGATCTCGAAGAAGTGGAGCTGCACGGTGAGCTGGACGGGCTCGCGACCAAGGTTGCTAGCGACGACCCCTACATCAAAAGCATACGCGCCGGCCTGTTCAAGCCCGGCATCGTGCGGCTGGTGCTCGATCTCAAGGCCGAGGTAAAACCGCAGTTGTTCAATCTCAAACCGGTGGCAGAATACGGCCACCGCTTGGTGCTGGACATTTACCCCGCTGTTCCCATAGACCCGCTGATGGCACTGCTGCAGCAATTGGAAAGCGAACCACTTGGCGTCCCGTCGGCCACCCTATTGGAACCACCCAAAATCGCGCAGTTACCTGCCGCGATACCGCCACCTACCACCCCGGACGCACAGGTCACCTCGGACAAACCAGCCAGAAACCACCCGGAAATCAGCGCGCGTATGCTCATCATTGCCATAGACGCGGGGCATGGCGGCGAAGACCCGGGCGCGATAGGGCGCAATGGCACGCACGAAAAAAACGTCACGCTGGAAATCTCTCGCAAACTAAAGGAACTGGTGGATGACACACCGGGCATGCGCGGCGTACTCATCCGCGACGGCGACTATTTCATCTCGCTCAACAGACGCATGATGAAAGCGCGCCAGGTGCATGCCGACCTGTTCATCTCCATCCACGCCGATGCCTTCATCAAGCCACATGCGCACGGCTCTTCCGTGTTCGCCCTGTCCGAGCGCGGCGCCACCAGCGCCAGCGCGCGCTGGCTGGCAAAAAAAGAAAATGAGGCCGACCTGATCGGCGGCGTGAATTTAGCCGTGAAAGACCCCTACCTTGCGCGCACCCTGCTCGACCTTTCACAGACCGCCACCATCAACGACAGCCTCAAGCTGGCCAAGCATGTGCTGGGCCAGTTGGGCGACATCAACACGCTGCACGGCGGCTCTGTGGAACAGGCCGGTTTTGCCGTACTGAAATCACCGGACATCCCCTCGATACTAATCGAGACCGCTTTCATCAGCAACCCCACCGAAGAGCGTCGCCTGAATGACAAAAACTTCCAGGAAAAAATGGCGCGCGCCATCCTCGGCGGCATCAAGCGCTACTTCGCGCAGAACCCCGCGCTTTCCAAGCAACGACTGGCTCAGACCGAATAATTCGAGATTGTCCCACGGCAAAAAACCCGTCATTCCAGCACGGGACACGCTGCGCGCAGCGCTCCGTGACCTGCGGCTGCCTAACGGGCATGACATAAGTCACCCCTGATAATGAAACATCATGCCCGTTTCCCTCTCCCCAGCCCTCTCCCAGAGGGAGAGGGAGGCAGGGTCTCGCTGCGCGAGTTTCACGTTAAACCGCTGACTAAGACCCCCCTGTTTTTCACCGCGATCAGAAACTGGCCTTCAGCTCGGTGTGGACGGTGCGCTGCGCGTACGGGTGACCATCGTAGTAGCGCTCGTTGTTCAGGTTATCCACCCCCAGCGAAGCGGTGAATTGTTTGTTGAGATGGTAATTTACCCGAACGTCCGTCACGAGAAATCTGCTGGTTCCGCCGACCGCATCCGGGTTGATGTCGCTGTTGTCAACCTGGCTGTATTGCCGCCCGCTGTAGCGCGTGGCCAGGGTGTAGCTCAGACGGTCGTTCTGATGGTAGGTTGCGACGGCGGTGGCGCGCCAGTCCGGCACGCGCGGCATCTTCTTGCCGACGCTGGCGGGGACTTTAGCATTTTTCTGGATCTCTGAATCGGCATAAGTGACACTGCCGGACAAATCCAGACCGCGCAGGCCTACATTCTCGCCCTGGAACGCGGCCTCGATGCCGCTGGTGCGGACGTGGTCGATGTTCTGGATGTTACTGACGTTTGGGGTCACCATGAAGTTGGTCTGGCGATAGATCGCGTCGTAAACATTCTCGTGGAACAGGGACAGGCGCAGCAGGCCGTTGCCAAGGTCGCGCTCGGCAGTGAGCTCGCCGGATCGAGCCTGTTCCGGTTTGAGATTGGGGTCGTTACCCAAAAGGTAATCGTGTTCGGCGAGGCTGATCGTCCCCTGGAACGCCTCGCCCGCCGTCGGCATGCGGTAGGCGTGGCCCAGCGATGCGCGCAAGGTCCAGTCAGGCGCGGCCTGGAAGGCGAGTGCGGCTTTGGGCGAAAAGAAATTTTCCTTGCGCGCGGCGTGCGTCACGGTGGTGACGGCATCGGAGGTGGTCCCGCCGAAGCTGCGCCACTGTTCGAGGCGCCCGCCGAGAATGAGCTTCCAGTCCGGTTGGAATATCCAGGCATCCTGAACGAACAGCGCCTGGGTCTCAGTGTTGCCGGCGAAGGCAGAAAAGCGGGTGGTGGGGTCTCCGGAGAGCCAGTTGGCGGTGTTGAAGACGCGGCTGTCAATAGTGTAGCGGTCGTAGTGGTAGCCAAAACTTACTTCGTGGGCACTCTGGCCGGGCCGCCAGCCGCCCTTGAGGTCGAGGGTATGCCAGCCGGTGCCGTCGCGCAGGGCGATCCGCCCCGGGCCGCCGCTTGTGGCCTGCGGCAGAGCGGTCGTCGGAGAACGCGCCTCGTCCTTGCCGTAGTCATACCAGGAAGCGGTCGCCTCCCAGTCCCATTCCCCTTTGCTATCGGTCTTGAGCGACAGGCCATGCATCCAGTGTTCATCGTTGCGCTGGCTCGGCCGGAAGAGGTCCGCCGCCAGCGTATAGCGAAGGCCGCCGATGTTGAGGTTGCTACCGCTGAAGACGGGATTGCCGGCGGCATCGCGCAGATAGCTTTGTACGGTGGAATCGGCATCGTTTTTCCAGTAGCCCAGGGTGTAAGTGGCGCGTAGCGCCGACGTGAAGTCATAGGCCAGCTTGAACTTTAAATTATCTTGCACGGTGTGGCCGATGCCCCTCGCGCCTAGCACCACGCGCTGCGCGCCGAGCGTATCGGTGTCGGGGAATGCCCCGGTAACCACGGGATCGCCAGGGAGAACCGCTGTGGTGGAAAGCGGGAGTGCGGCGAAACTCATCGGGTTGCTCTTGGCGTCCAAGTGGTTAAAGCTGGCGACCCAGGCCAGATTGCCGTGACGATTGCCCAACCAGGCGCTGGTCTGGTAACTGTCGTGGCTGTCGTCGGAGCCGAAGAGCTTGAAGTTCTGCCGGAATCCCTGTGCCCGGGCATGCGCTTCGAATTTCTCTGGCAGACGCGTGGTGAGCAGAACCGTGGCACCGATCGAGTTACCCGGGTAGGCCGCTGAGAAGGGGCCATAGATGACATCAATGCGCTCAATCTCCTCGGGCGACACCATCTCCCAACGTGTCGCAGAGCCGCCGCTGCCACCGAGCAGGTTGGACAGCAGCAGGCCGTCGACATAGACCAGCGAACGTTCGACGACGTGCGAAGGACCCGAAGTGCGTGAGCCGAGCTGGCCGTGGCCAGCGTCGCCGGGGTGGTGCCTGCGCAGTTGCAAGCTGGGCAGATATTTCAGCGCGTCCCCAGTGTTGATCACATTGATGGTCTTTGCCATCTTCTTCGCCGTGATGCCTTCGGAGACAGCCGGCAGATTGCGGGGAATGGCCGACTTTTCGCCGTGTACCACCACCTCGTCCAATGTCTGTAGTTCATCCGCCGCATACACAGCCTGGTTCAAAACGATAGCCAACAAACTCAAGGCAAAACAACCGCCATATTTTATGCCATGCACTTTCATCTTTAATCTCCCTGAAGGTTTTATTCTTAACGGTGCGATTCTAGGGAGGATATGCAAAGGTGGGAATGCGACATGATGTCGCGCGACAATTTGTCGCACCCGTGGGTATGGCATATTGCGGTGGAAACTCATATCCGCGCAGCGGATATGATGTTGGAACCACAATTTGTCGCACCCGTGGGTATGGCATATTGCGGTGGAAACTCATATCCACGCAGCGAATGTGATGTTGGAACCACAATATGTCGTAGCGCAATAATGCGCAGTGGCGGCGTTAGCTTTCCGTCGCAGGCCGCTTCATCAGCTTGCGTTGCAAGGTACGGCGGTGCATGTTGAGGGCGCGCGCGGTGGCGGAAATGTTGCCTTGATTTTCCTGCAACACGTGCTGGATGTGCTCCCATTCCAGCCGTTCCACTGTCGTGATTTGCGCCTTGAGGGGCGCATCTGGACTGGGGAGATGGCCGAACGCCGCCACGATTTCGTCGGCGTTCGCCGGTTTGGAAAGATACTGTGTCGCGCCGAGCTTGATTGCTCCCACCGCTGTGGCGATGCTGGCGTAGCCGGTCAGCACCACGATGCGCGTGGCGGCATCCAGTTCGTGCAGGGCTTGCACCAGCGTCAGCCCGGATGCGCCGTCCATTTTTAAATCTACCACCGCGTATTCCGGCGGGTTAGCCTGCGCCAATGGCAGCGCCTGTTCCACGCTGTGCGCCACGGTCACCGCGTAGCCGCGCTTTTCCAGCGCGCGAGCAAGCACCTGGCAGAAGGTGGCATCGTCGTCCACCAGCAGCAGCGAGGGGTGTTCAAACTGTGTGTTGTTCATGCGTAGTTCCGGTTTTTTCCATTTTTATTTCGGCGAAAGGAAATCCTCCTCAACCCCAATTTTTAAAGGGGGAGGCGAAGTTCCACACTTTGGAAAAGGGGGGCTAGGGGGGATTTTGCATGCAACGGTAATACAACTTCGGTGGTCGCGCCGCCACCTTCGCGGTTGAACAATCGCACCTTGCCGCCCAGCCGTTCCACGGTGGCATTGGCCAGGAACAGCCCCAGCCCGCGCCCTTGTTCTTTTGTGGTGAAGAACGCCGAACCGGCGCGGGCGGCGGCTTCCGGCGTGAGCCCTGGTCCGTGGTCGTGGATTTTCAGGATAAAATTATCAACATCCCAATGCGCCTCAATGTTGATTTCTTCCGGCGAGGCGTCGGCAGCATTGTTGAGTAAGTTCAGCAGTGCGGCGCGTAACGCCGGATCTATGCGCAACTGCGGCGCGGGCTGCGCACCGCTTGTCTGATAACGGCAATGCACGGTGGGACGCAGCAACTGCAATTCGTCCAGCGTCGCGGCAAGAAATTGATCCAGCGGCTGCAAGGTTTGCGTCTCGGTGTCATGAGCATTGGCCAGCAGCTTGTCGAGGATACGTTTGCAGGTGCGCACCTGGTCGTCGAGGATGGCGAGGTTGCCGCGCCATTCCGGCAGCACGTCCTGCTCGCGTTGCAGTTCGCCGATCACCACCGCCAGCGTGGACAGCGGCGTGCCCAGCTCGTGCGCGGCTCCGGCGGCCTGTGTGCCGAGCGCCACGATACGTTCGTTGCGCAATGTTTCCTCGCGTACCTTGGCCAGCACCGCGTCGCGTTCGCGCACTGCGTGCGCCATCTTCACCACGAAATACGCCACCACCACCGCGCTGATGACGAAGCCCAGCCACATGCCGATGACGTGCAGGTTGAAGGCATCGTCCGGCGGCATGGCATGCTGTGTATGCCCGTGCCCGTCGCTTGACGGCAGCGGCACATAAAATTTCATCAGCAGGGTGTAACAGCCTGTGGTAATCCCCGTCATCGCCCAGGTGTAGCCGTGCGGCAGCGTGGCCGCAGCGATCACCAGCGGCAGCAGGAACAGCGAGATGAACGGGTTGGTCGAGCCGCCGCCGTAATACAGCAGCACGCTTAAGGCCAGTACGTCGGCACACAACTGCGCGAACAGCTCCGGGTTGGCAACCGGATAGTCGATATGGAGCCGCCACCAGGTGAGCAGGTTCAGCCCGGCCAGCGCGGCGATGGCAGCAAGCATGGGCAGCCATTGCAGTTCCATTTCAAGGAAGCGGTACACCAGCGCGAGCGTGGCGCACTGCGCCGCCACGGCGATGGTGCGCAACAACACGAGGCGGCGCAAGTGGCTGTGTCCAGTCTGGGCGGCGAGGATGGAGTGGTTCATGGCGCTGGATTCTACAAGCTTTGCAGTGTTGGCGGGGTGCGACAATTTGTCGCATTCTGCGCCGCGCCGCATCCCCCTACAATGCCGCACTTACAGGAGGAAACCATGACAAAAAAATATCTTACAATCAGCTTTGGCTTAATCGGCTTGTTCGGCTGCGCCACAGCACAAGCCAGTTCCGGAAGCCATGCCTTCTCGAGCGACACTAACTGGGACGGACACGGCGTGAGTCATTCCGGCTGGACGGCGGATTTGCGTTACAGCACCAGCCGCGCCGATACGCTGCGCTCGGGCAGCGACAAAATTGCGGCTGACGAAGTGGAAAACTTGCGCACCCAGACCGCCACGCTGAACTATACGTATGACGACCATTGGGGCGTGATGCTGCGTCTGCCCTACGAAATGCGCTACCACAAGGACGCCCACAATCCGGGCTCCCGTGTCGACGGATTGGGCGACATCAAGGTGGTGGGAAATTATCGTTGGGCGCTGGATGAAACCAACCGCTCCGGCATGGGCGTGAAGTTCGGGCTGAAGTTGAACACCGGCAAACAAGATTTTACGTTCGCACAAGCATCTGGCAACGGCAGCACCGACCTGATCGCGGGCGCACACTGGCACCAGTCCGCACCGGGCAGCGACTGGAACTGGTTCGCGCAAGGCATGCTGCAAAACTCTATCAAATCCGACGCAACATTCCGTCCCGGCAAGCAGATCAACCTTGATGGCGGCACGCGCTACGTCTTCAGCCACAACCTGAGCGGCCTGCTGCAACTCAACGCACAATGGAACGCCGCCGACTCGGGCGACTCGGCGGCACTAACGGTAGACGGGGCCGCAAGCAGCGGCGGAAGAATCTTCTCCATCACGCCAGGATTGGGCTATACGCTGGCACATGGCACGCAAGTGTATGGGCTGGTGCAATTGCCACTCTATCAATACCTGAACGGCGAACAACTGACCACCAACTCTTATGTATCAGTCGGCATCAGCCACCACTTCTAATACCATGTAATGCATCAAATGACGTATAGCGCTGTTGGGTATTTGTAGGGTGCGCTTACGCACCAGCATTGGTGCTGGTGCGCAAGCGCACCCTACAAAAAACCAACACGTAACAATACGACATATCATGCGTTACATGGTACTAGCCCAAACGTAAACAAGGAGCGCCTTGTTTTTTCATGGTCAGGAAAGTCACGCCGGAAACACTCCCGTCGAAAGATATCGATCCCCCCGATCGCACACGATAAACACGATAGTCGCGTTCTCGACCTGTTGCGAAACTCTTAACGCAACCGCCAATGCGCCGCCGGAAGAAATGCCGCAGAAGATACCTTCCTCGCGCGCCAGGCGGCGGGTCAGCTCTTCCGCTTCCTGCTGGCTGACATTCTCCAGTTTGTCCACACGACTGGGGTCGTAAATTTTTGGCAGATATGCCTCCGGCCATTTGCGGATTCCAGGAATCTGCGCGCCCTCTTCCGGCTGCGCGCCGATAATCTGGATGTTGGGATTTTTTTCCTTGAAGAAATGCGAGCAACCCATGATGGTGCCGGTGGTGCCCATGCTGCTGACGAAATGCGTGATGCCGCCGTGCGTGTCGCGCCAGATTTCCGGCGCAGTGCCTTCGTAATGCGATCGCGGATTATCCGGATTGGAAAACTGGTCGAGGATGATGCCGCGCCCCTGGTCACGCAGCTTTTCTGCGGTGTCACGCGCCAGCTCCATGCTCCCCTCTTTCGGTGTCAGCACCAGTTCCGCGCCGAACGCGCGCATGGTCTGGCGGCGCTCCACGCTCTGGTTCTCGGGCATCACCAATATCATCTGGTAGCCGCGCATGGCCGCCGCCATCGCCAGCGCAATGCCGGTGTTGCCGCTGGTCGCCTCGATCAGCGTGTCGCCCGGCTTGATCTCGCCGCGCGCCTCGGCACGCATAATCATGAACAGTGCCGGACGGTCTTTCACCGAGCCGGCGGGGTTGTTGCCCTCCAGTTTGGCTAACAGCACATTGCTCGTGGCTCCTAGAATGCGTTTGAGTTTGACTAACGGGGTGTTGCCAACAAAGTGTTCAATGGTGTGATACATCGGCATGTCCCTTAAATGCAGGCCGCTATCTTACCACTGCCAATAAAACCCCCGTCTATTGTTGACCCCTCGGACAAGACAATAATGCATCAAATTTCAGAGGGGCGTTGCGTCACTCTGTAGCGAGAGTGAAACAGGCAAAAGGGGACATTTCTATTTGGCGTTGACAGACAAAATGCAGTAGGGGTACGGCGCGCCGTGCCCGCGACAGGCTTGTTTTATGATATAAGGAGGTTAAGCTGATGGTGGTTGTGCTGCCAGCTACAGACTTAATTATGACAAGGCATAGAGCATGCGGAAATCGACCACAGAGGACAGACGACGGGGTACAGCATGAGTAACGCCGATCCGATTGAACTGGAAAAATTCAGCCAGCTCGCGCACCGCTGGTGGGATGCCAACAGCGAATTCAAGCCGCTGCATGACATCAATCCGTTGCGCCTGAACTATATCAACCGCATCTCGCCGCTATCCGGCAAAACCGTGCTGGACGTGGGTTGCGGCGGCGGCATCCTGACCGAGAGCATGGCCGCACTGGGTGCACTGGTGACTGGCATAGACCTGGGCGACAAGGCGCTGCAGGTCGCCAAACTACACCTGCTGGAAAGCGGGCAACAAGTGGATTACCATAAAATTGCCGTGGAAGACTTGGCGGCAGAACAGCCCGACCATTACGATATCGTCACCTGCATGGAACTGCTGGAACATGTACCTGACCCCGCCAGCACCGTGCGTGCCTGCGCGCAACTGGTCAAGCCGGGTGGCCATGTATTCTTCTCCACCCTCAACCGCAACCCGAAGTCCTACCTGTTCGCGGTGATTGGTGCAGAATACTTGCTCAACTTGCTGCCGCGTGGCACGCACGATTATGCCAAATTTATCAAGCCATCCGAACTCGCGCAATTCTGTCGTAATGCCGGGCTGGGCGTGGCCGATATCAGCGGCATGAGCTACCACCCGCTGACCAAAACCTACTCGCTGGGCAAGGACACCGACGTCAACTATGTGTTAGCCTGCCGTCGTGATTGAAGCTGTTTTAAGGGCGCCCTTAATTAAAGCAATCCTATTTGACCTGGACGGCACCTTCGCCGACACCGCACCCGACCTCGCTGCCGCGCTCAACCATCTGCGCGGCCTGCATGGCTTGCCGCCCTTGCCACTGCCAGCCATTCGTCCGCAGGCCTCGCATGGCTCCATAGGCTTGCTCAAACTGGGTTTCAACATCGGACCCGATGCGCCAAATTTTGCTGCTTTGCGCTCGGCATTCCTGAATTATTATGAGACTCACGTCTGCGTCCACAGCACGCTATTCCCCGGCATGGCGCAACTGGTCGAGGCGCTGGAACAACGCAATCTGCCGTGGGGCATCGTCACCAACAAACCGCACCGTTTCACCGTGCCGCTGATGCAGGCATTGGGCTACGCACAGCGCGCAGCCTGCCTGGTCAGCGGCGACACCTGCGCGCGCGCCAAGCCCTACCCGGACCCGCTGCTCAAGGCCGGAGAATTGCTGGCCGTCGCGCCGCAACACTGCCTGTATCTGGGCGACGACAGGCGCGACGCAGAAGCCGCACAAGCCGCCGGGATGCGCTGCATCATCGCCCGCTATGGCTATATCAGTTCCGCCCAGGAAATAGCTGGCTGGCCAGCACAGGGTAGTATTGATTCTCCTCTTCAGTTATTGCAATATTTGCCAGTAGGCAGTCAAGTTAAAACAGCGGAATATCCCCCCTTTGAAAAAAGGGGGTAGAACCGTCTTCTTGGTTCCAGCTCGTCCGACTTAACATGAAACTCGCGCAGCGAGACCCTGCCCCTCTCCCGCTGGGAGAACGAAGCGGGGCCGGGAAACGGGCATGATGTTTCATTATCAGGGGTGACTTACGTCATGCCCGTTAGGATAAACAAGGGATAAAAATGCTTACCCGCAAGATCTTCCGCGCCGTCCGGCCCTATATCGCAGCCGCTGCTGTCGTTGCAACCACTGCGGTACTCGTTTTCACTATCTACTTTACCGAGCACAGTTTGCCATGGACCGCGTTTCTGGCCGGGATTCTGATGGCCTCGATACTCGCGATGGCTACCCGCGCATCGCATACCGAATGGCTTGTGATGCGCCGCACCGCGCAACTGGCGGCCATAAAAGAAAAGCTGGAAGATGAAACGCGGCTGCGCCAGAGAGCCGAGAAACAGCTCGCCGCCGACCAGCCGCGCCTGCATTTAATTAACGAGGCAATACCGACCATGGTCGCGCTGGTGGATGCCGATCTCTGCTACCGCTATCACAACCGCGCGTTACGTGACTGGCTGCACTTGAGGCCGGAACAGATTAATGGCCAGACCATGCGCAAAGTGTTGGGGGGCAAGGTCTACGCGGAAATGGAAGATGCTGTGCGGCAATCTTTGAAGGGCAAGGCGGCACGTTATAAGCTGCCGCAGAAAACACCCCATGGCGCGACCTACCTGCTCACCGTGGAGCATGTTCCGCAATTCGCCAGGGACGGCAAGGTGAGCGGCTTCTATTTCCTGGCCGCCGACATTACCGAACGCGGCGATCTTCCTCCCGATAAAACTGGCCGCGACAGCGTCGCCCCGGTCGGCGCTCATGGCGGCGGATCAGAGCAAGACATGTTTGTTCAATCTTTCACCGCGCAGATGAGCGGACGGAAGGATGCGGCCAACCGGATCATGGCGGCCATCGAGAAGGATGAATTCCATCTGTTTTGCCAGCTGATTACCCCCTTGGCAGCCGGTTCCGCCGAGCCTGTGCATTATGAAATTCTCATCCGGCTGATGGGAGAGGAAGATAACCTGATGCCGCCGGGAGCATTTTTTCCGCTAGCTGAGAGTCTGGGCCTGATGCCGCGCTTGGACCGGTGGGTGGTGCAACATGTGGCGGAATGGATTTCAAATAAAATCCTGCAAGGCAATCAACTCGATGGTTCAATATTTTTCATCAACCTGGCAAGCGACACGATTAACGACCCTGAATTTCCGGAATTCCTGCAGCAGCAGTTGCTGAAATATGGCGTGCTGGCGGCCGCGCTATGCTTTGAAATAACCGGCCCAGCCGCCATAGCGAGTGAGGGTGTGGAAAAATTTTCTCAACAGGTCAGGCAGCTTGGCTGCCATACCGCGCTCAGCGGCTTTGGTCGAGATGGGGTTTCTTTTAAATTGCTGCGCAATCTCAGGGTGGATTTCCTGAAAATTGACGGCAGCGTCATTCTCCATATCCTGCGTGATCCGATATATCTGGCCAAGGTATTGGTCATAAACCAGGTCGCAAAAAAGATTGGGGTTAAAACCATTGCAGAATTGGTGGAAAGCGAGGAAATAATCATCAAGCTCAGGGAAATCGGGATTGATTCAGCCCAGGGTTTTGGCATCTCGCAGCCGCGTCCCCTTGAGGAAATCAAGTAGTACAACCTGGTGTTCGTGGGGGTAATTCGCGCTCCAACCAAACCCCTCCCCGGCCTCCCCTTGTCAGGGGAGGAGTGGTGGGTGGCGCTCCTCCCCTGACAAGGGGAGAGTGTAGCGAGGGGTCAACCGGGAAGGGTTAGTGGAAAACAGCCGACACAAGCATTAGCGGCCATACATCCTGCGTCCCCTGATACGCGCACGATGCGCACTGCGTTCCTCGCTTTCGGTGAGCGGCTTGGGCGCCTTGTTGGCGAAGGGATTTTTGCCTGCCTTGAATTCAATCCTGAGCGGGGTGCCTTGCAGTTTGAAGGCTTCGCAGAATGTGCGTTCCAGATAACAGCGGTAGCTGTCCGGAATTTTGTCCAGCGCGCTGCCGTGGATCACGATCAACGGCGGATTGCTGCCGCCCTGATGGGCGTAGCGCATCTTGGGGCGGAACTGGGAACGCGGCGGTTGCTGTTTTTCCACGGCACTTATAAGCACGCGGGTAAGTTGCGGTGTGGGTAACTTGGCCATCGCAGCGGCGTAGGCTTCATCCACAGATTTCAATATGCCGGGCACGCCCTGCCCATGCAACGCGGAAATGAAATGCAGTTTGGCAAAACTCAAGAAATGCAGCTTGCGGTCGAGGTCACGTTTGGTGGTTTCGCGCTGGTAGTCGTCCAGCCCATCCCACTTGTTGACTGCCAGCACCAGTGCGCGCCCGGCTTGCAGCACAAAGTCGGCAATGTGCGCATCCTGTTCGGTAATAGTCTGCTGCGCGTCCACCACCAGCACCACGACGTTGGCGTCTTCCACCGCTTGCAGGGTTTTGATCACGGAAAATTTCTCGACCGCTTCGTCAACTTTGCCACGGCGGCGCACGCCGGCAGTGTCAATGATGGTGTATTTTTTTCCGCCGCGCTCAAAATCAATGTAGATGCTATCGCGCGTGGTGCCGGGCTGATCGAACGCAATCACGCGCTCTTCGCCCAGAATGGCATTCACCAGCGTGGATTTTCCGACATTGGGGCGGCCGACTATGGCCAGCTTGGGATGATCTGACTTTTCTTCTTCATCTCCGGCTTGCGGCGGCAATTCTTCCAGCGCGATTTCCACCATCTCGCTTACGTTGTCGCCGTGCGCGGAAGAAATCGGTAGCGGCTCGCCCAAACCCAATTCGAAAAATTCGTTGGTGACCGCGGCGCGCTGCATACCCTCGGCCTTGTTCACCAGTAGCAGCACCGGGCGACCGGTCTTGCGCAATTGCTCGGCGATGATTTTATCTTGCGGTACACAGCCCTGGCGGCCATCCACCAGGAACAGCACGATATCCGCCTCGTCCACCGCCTGCCGTGTCTGCTTGGCCATTTCGAACAGAATACCTTCCTTGGCCACCGGTTCCAGGCCGCCAGTATCCACCACCAGAAAGGGGCGTTCGCCCACGCGCCCGCGCCCGTAGTGACGGTCGCGCGTCAGCCCCGGCTGGTCAGCCACCAGGGCATCGCGGCTGCGTGTGAGGCGGTTGAAGAGCGTGGATTTGCCGACGTTAGGACGTCCGACAAGCACTAGTGTGGGTAGCATTTCAGGCTTTCTATTTTTAAGGACTGAGGTTCGAGGACTGAGAATCAAGGACAGAGGACTGAGGACTGAGTAAAACCACCACTGCTCCACCCTCAGTCCTCAGTCCTTAGTTCTAACCGAATACAAACCACCATCACGAGTTTGCAGCAGCAGACCGCCGTCCAGTTCCACAGGCGCTGTCCTGATCGGGCTGCCATCAGTTTTGAGGCGCGCTTCCAAGCTGCCATCTTCGAGGCTCAGGACATGCAGATAACCTTCGTAATCGCCAAGCAGCAGGTGCCGGTCCAACACTAGTGGAGCCGTGGTCCGGCGCAGGGACAATTGATCGTTCTTCCAGATTGTGCTGCCTTTGTTCTTGTCCAGCGCCAACACGATGCCGCTGGCATCGGTCAGGTAAAGATAATTCTGCACCAGGGCCATGCCCTGGTCGCTGGACAGCTCACGGCTCCACAGCAGGCTGCCCTGCTTCAGGTCGAAACAGGCCACCCGGCCCTGAAAGGACACAGCGCACACCTGCTTGTCGTCTACTACCGGCGCGCTGGTTATATCGCTGATGCGTTCCAGTTCGGTATTGCCGCGCGGTTGCGATACGGCGGCCTCCCATAGCACAACGCCATTGGACCAGCCTACGGCCGCCAGTTTGCCGGCGGCAAAGCCGGCAAACAACGTACCGCCTGTTATCGCCACCCCGGCATGGCTGCGCACAATCAGTGCCGGAATGGCGCGTTCATACAACCACAGGCGCTTGCCGTCGGTCGCATCCAGGCCGCTAATGCGGCCGTCGCCGGTACGCACCACAACGATACCATCGGCGATTTGCGGCGCGCTCATTACTTCACTCGACACCCTGGTTTTCCAGCGTAACTTGCCATCCTCGGCAAAGGCCGCCAGCTCACCCTTGTCACCACCGACCAGCACCAGGCCATCTCCCGCCCCTACGGCGGCGGAAATAACAAAGCCGCTATTGGCGCGCCACACCTGCTTGCCGCTGGCACGCTCCAACCTGAAAATCTCACCCTTGGCATTAGCGGCATACACCGCATCGGATGTTATGGCAGGCCGCAGCACATTATTGCCCGCGGCGCCGATGTCGTGCTGCCAGCGCACTTCCAGCGCGGCAGTTGGCTTGAACTCAAGCAGTTTGGCGGCATCCTTGCCCAATTTGTCGCCACCGGTGGAGCAAGCCGCGAGTCCCGCCAGGAGCAGCAGCGCCGCGATGCGAAGCATCACTTAGCACCTCCCAACGCATCCAGTTTCATTTGAATCAGGCTGCGGTATTGACTGTTGGCATCCGTTTTATCGAATGCCTGCACATAAGCGGCGCGCGCTTCTTCCACCTTGCCCTGCGCGTTCAGCACATCACCCTTGAGGTCGGCATACAAACCGACAAAGGATGCGGGAGCCGTTGCATCCAGCAGTTTGAGAGCTTCAGTATAGTTTTTTTCATCCAGCAATACGCTCGCCAGATTGAGTCTGGCCACATTCTTCAATCCGTCCTCGCCGGCATGATCGATAACCCATTGCAGCTGCGACTTGGCGCGCGCCACATCCCTAGTCTGGATGTTGACCTGTGCCGCCAGCAGCGCGGCGCGCGGTGCGTAAGCGGTGGATTGGTATTTTTCCATCACCGCCGCTGCGGCATCGTTGATGCGCTTAGGATCGTTGCTATTGAGCTGCCTTTCCAGCCCGGCATACAGGATGCCAGCCTCGCTCGCCTGGTTGCTTTGATAAAATTGCCAGCCGCGAACGGCGGAAAAACTGCCCACCGTCAGCACCAAGGTCAGCAGTATCCATTTCCCGTTGCCTTTCCACCACGCCTTAAGCGCTTCCACCCGTTCCTGTTCTTGCAGATCAAGCATAGCTATTTTCCTATCTTTAAATTTACCGGACGAGCCGCAACTAAAATGTAGACATGGTGGGCATAACCAGCCACTTGCACAGTTTTATCGTGCTTAGTGGAATGGCTAGTAGTTTCATCAGAGCCCACCCTACGAAAAGCTCACTTAAGCAGTTGATCAATTTTGCCCGGCAACTCGCCGAACATCACTTGTGCCTGCTCGCCGCCGCGCAACGGCTTGAGGGTAGCCAGGCCGGAGCGCACTTCATCATCGCCGATGATGACCGCACAGCATGCCTGGCTGGCGTCCGCCCTTTTCATCTGCGACTTGAAACTGCCGCCGCCACAATGCAGCAATACACGCAGTCCGGCGTCGCGCAACTGCTCCGCCACCACACTCGCCATGCCCTGCGCCAGCTCACCCTGGTGCACCACATACACATCCAGCACCGCCGGCGGGCATTCCATGCCATCTTCCTGTAATAATGCCAGCAAGCGTTCAATGCCCATGGCGAAGCCGCAGGCCGGCGCAGGCTTGCCGCCTATCTGTTCGATCAAGCCATCAAAACGTCCACCGGCGCAAATCGTGCCCTGCGCGCCGAGGCGCGTGGTAGTCCATTCGAACACGGTGCGGTTGTAGTAATCCAGGCCACGCACCAGACGCGGGTTAATCTCGAACACCACTTCATGGCGGCGCAAAATTTCCTGCACGGCCTCGAAATGTTTTAACGCATCCTCGTCCAGCTCTTCCATTAAATTTGGTGCTGCCGCAATCAATGCCTGCATCGCCGGATTTTTACTATCGAGAATCCGCAAAGGATTGGTATGCAAACGGCGCGTGGCATCGGCATCCAGCTCATCGGCGTATTGCCCGAAATAGGCGATCAGCTTGGCACGATGACGCTGCCGCGCTGCCGCATCACCCAGCGTATTGAGTTGTAGCGTGACATCGCGGATACCCAGCTTGCGCCACAAGCGCGCGCACATCAAAATCTGCTCGGCATCAATGTCCGGCCCGGCGTAACCTAACGCTTCCACGCCGATCTGATGAAACTGGCGGTAACGCCCCTTCTGCGGACGCTCGTGGCGGAACATCGCGCCGCTGTAGTACAAACGCTGCGGCGCATTGTACAGTAGGTTATGTTGCAGCGCGGCGCGCACGCAGGACGCAGTGCCTTCCGGGCGCAGCGTGAGCTGATCGCCATTCATGCGATCCTCGAAACTGTACATTTCTTTTTCGACGATGTCGGTGACTTCGCCTATCGCACGTTTGAACAGCGCGGTCGGTTCCAGCAGCGGCATACGAATGTTGCGGTAGCCGTAGCCTTCCAGCCACGCGCGCACGGTATCCTCAAACCACAGCCAAAGTTCCGCCTCGTCCGGCAGGATGTCATTCATGCCGCGTACGGCTTGCAGGGTTTTGTCGCTCATAAATTAGCTTTGATCTACCAGAAGGAACGTACGCCCTAACCCCTCCCAGTTGACCCCTCGCTTACGCTCTCCCCTTATCAAGGGAGGAGCCAGCCTCCCCCCTGACAAGGGGGGACTGAGGGGGGTTAGCGTTTCACATATTTTCTTGCCACATACTCATCCACAATTTTCTGGAACTCCTGCGCGATGTTGTCGCCACGCAAGGTCACCACTTTTGCGCCATCCACATACACTGGTGCCGCAGGGTTCTCGCCGCTGCCCGGCAGGCTGATGCCGATGTTGGCCATCTTACTTTCGCCAGGGCCATTGACTATACAGCCCATCACCGCCACATTCATCTCTTCCACGCCAGTATATTGCTCGCGCCAGATTGGCATTTGATCGCGCAGGTAGGATTGTATGCTTTGTGCCAGCTCCTGAAATACGGTGCTGGTGGTGCGGCCGCAGCCGGGGCATGCGATCACCATCGGGGTAAAGGAACGCAAGCCCATAGTCTGTAAAATTTCCTGCGCCACGATGACTTCTTGCGTACGGTCGCCACCCGGTTCCGGCGTCAGCGAAATGCGGATGGTGTCGCCTATGCCTTCCTGCAACAGCACGGCCAATGCCGCCGTAGAAGCGACGATGCCCTTGGAACCCATACCCGCTTCGGTCAGCCCCAGGTGCAACGGGTAATCGCAGCGCCGCGCCAGATCGCGGTACACCGCAATCAAATCCTGCACATCACTCACCTTGCACGACAGCACAATGCGGTCATGCGCCAGACCGAGCTTCTCGGCACGTTTGGCGCTGTCCAGCGCAGACACGATCAGCGCTTCGCGCATCACCGCCGCCGACTCTTGCGGTTGCGCCAGTTGCGCATTCTCGTCCATCATGCGCGCCATCAGGTCTGCATCGAGGCTGCCCCAGTTGACACCGATGCGCACCGGTTTCTGGTAGCGGCAGGCAGCGTCTATCATCATAGCAAACTGGTCTTCACCCTTGCGCTGGCGTCCGACATTGCCGGGGTTGATGCGGTATGCCGCCAGCGCCTGTGCGCATTGCGGAAATTCGGTCAGCAGACGGTGGCCGTTATAATGAAAATCCCCCACCAGCGGCACAGCGCAGCCCATCCCGTCCAGCAGTTCGCGGATGCGTGGCACTTGCGCCGCAGCTTCGGGCGTATTCACGGTGATGCGCACCAGCTCGGAACCGGCTTGTGCCAGCTCGAACACCTGACGCGCAGTGCCTGCCGCATCAACCGTATCGGTGTTGGTCATGGACTGCACGACGATGGGCGCACCGCCGCCAATGGCGATGGTGCCGACCATGACACGCTGCGCTACGCGGCGTTGGATAGGTGTATGGCTCATTGTTACTCCAAGGTCAGGCGCGCGACTCCGCCCTTGCTGTAGGGCGCCAGATCAATCTGCTTCCCCTGATAATACAGGCGCACACCACCGGCATTACCGATCACCAGAGAAAGCGGCGGCATGCCATTGCGGCGCCGTTCGCTGCCGCTCAGATTGAGTTGTGCCAGCAGAATCTCGCCGTCTTTGTCCGTCACACTCACCCAGGAATCCTCATCAAACGCCAAGCGGATGGCAGTAACATTCGCCCCTGCCTGATCCGCAGCAGGAGCGGGAGCGGGAGCAGGGGTAGGGGTAGGGGTAGGGGTAGGGGTAGGGGGAGGGGTAGGGGGAGGGGGAGGGGCAGCGGCAGCGGCATCGGCAGCGGGGGCTGGGGCGGGGGCGGCGGGCGCGGCCGGTGGG
>CAMTXD010000095.1:0-29290 GCA_947085625.1 uncultured Gallionellaceae bacterium
GGAAACAGAAAAAACGTCTTCAGAAAAAATGGCAAAAACAGAAGCAGGAAATCGGGGCAGCGCCGTTCAGCTGCGTGAAAAAGGCGACCATCTTAAACTCGATGCATTATTGTCTTGACCGAGGGGTCCACAGTAACAAGCCGCGCGTTGATGAGGTCACGGACAAATATCTTATGGAACTCCATGACAGGGAAATCAAGCGGCTATTGAGAGAAGGAAAATCGGGCATGGACACGGTGCGATTGAGCAAGGCAGTTTCAGAGCGTTTGAATAAATTATATGGCGACACGAGTGGAAACAGATTGCATGGATTCTGGTGTCAGTTAGCAACACATGGCGAATTGGAATGCAGAAAAAAATATCCCCGCACAGTTTTTTATCGAAACAGAAAATTGCTTACCGATGCAGGCACTTCATGGCATTGCACGGACGTGAAACTCATTCGGAGTCAGGGCGCATTGCCTGCTGACTTTGTACCCCTTCGCATTCACCCGCGTTTATGCACGGGTGGAGTTTGCGAAAAGCCCGCGTTCCTTCTGGATCGCGGTTTTATGAAACTAGCGGCATGAGCCGTATCAATAAAAAGGAAATTTTAAATGGAAAACGTATTGATTCTATCCGCTGACAAGTGGGGCTTCGTCGATGAAAAAACAGGGGAACACAAAAATGGCGTAACCCTCCACTACCTTACCGACTACCATGAGGACAGTGATAAAGAGATGGGTTTTAAGCCAATCAAGGTAACTGTTGACGATGCTATTTTTGATGTCGTTAAAAAAGGTGGGGCACCTGCGCTTTACAGCATTGATACGCGCACTCGTCCCGGCAAGGATAGCAAACCGACGCTAACCGTAGTTGGCGTCAAGTTCGTTAAAGTAGTGGAAATTTTCAAAGCGGCTTAATTGTGAAAACTGGTCGAGGTGTTTGCAGCACTTCGGCCAATTAGCCTACCTATGAGGGCGGACACATGAAGAATACCACCAGCAAGAAAAATTTGCACCCGTACCCCAGCAACAAAACTAGCTGGGCATATTACATGCAGGCCATCGAGCCAAAATCCGAAACCATAAACAATGCTTTTCCCAGTTATCACCCGCAATGGTTGCAAATGTCGCAGATGATGACCATAGGCGCGGAAAATTTCATGCTCCTGCGCTTGATGCTTGGCATGTCGCTAAAACAGTGTGCTGCTTATTTGCGCGTCGATCAAAAAACTATTTCCAGATGGGAGCATGGCAATTGCCCAGTGCCATTTGCTGAATTTGAGTTGCTGCGCCTGATATTGGAAAGCGCGAAATTCAAAACGTCACACCCGGAATGGGATGGTTGGTTTATCGGCGGTGACGGCAATCTGATGTCGCCAGACTATGGCCGGGCTGGAGTCACGCCGGAGCAGATACACATGATACCCATGCTCTATGCTGATAACGCAATACATCGTAGCGAGGTTCTGCGCCTGCAAACCGAACTGGATGAATCCGTCGCAGAAAACACCCGGCTACGCCAGATGTTCTTATCACAAGGCGTAGTGGATGAACTAGCCTCAATACAGGATCGGATGAAAGTCCTGATTGCGTGCATCGCAACAGCACGCGTTATCCCGTTCCATGCACCTGACAGCGAACAGCACGAGGAGAGAGCCGCATGAATCCAAAGCGCGATATTGTTCCGTACATGTTCAGCGTGGATATGGGCGTGAACACCTCACTGTCGCTTGGAAAAATCCGCAAGCGCATCAGAACAGCCAACCCTGCATACAAGCCACATAGCCTCTACTGCGCCCGGCTTTTGCACAAGCGTGCAGCACGCCTTGCCCGGCTGGGTATCGTGAGGTGATGAGTTGATATTTCTCACACAAGCCGAAGTTGAGGAACTGACTCAACGCATTCAGCGCGATGCACAGGCGCGTGAATTGGATGCTATGGGCATTCCATACAAGCGCCGCCGTGATGGGTCGCCAGTAGTCATGCGCGCTTGTGTTGAGGCAGTGTTTGGAGCGTCTAGTGCTAAAATCGAACAAAGCGAACCACAACTACACCTGACATGAGCCGTCACCGTACAACAGACAAGCACCTGCCGCCTTGTGTCTATCACAAGCACGGCGCTTTCTGGCTGGTCAAGCGTGGCAAATGGGAAAGGCTTTCGGACTCACTGCCTGAGGCATTGGCGGAGTATGCCAGGCGCACGCAAACATATCAGAAAGGATCGATGCCGGAATTGATAGACCGCGTTCTGATGCATATTTCCGCAAAAATAAAACCCAACACGCAAGCGCAATATCGCATTGCTGGTGAGAAGCTCAAGAAGTACCTGGCCGAATTCAGCCCGGAACAGGTCAAACAAAAACACGTTGCCGCTATCAAGGTACACATGGCAGAAACGCCCAACATGGCAAACCGTGTTTTGTCTGTTTTGCGCATCGTGTTTCAGTATGCAGTCGAGTGGCAACTGTGCGAATCAAACCCCTGCATTGGTATCAAGCGCCATGCTGAAGCCAAGCGCGACCGCTACATCACTGATGCGGAGTACAGCGCCATCTATGCCGCTGCACCTCCACGATTGCAGATCATCATGGATTTGCTCTACCTTACTGGCCAGCGCATCGGCGATGTGTTGCGCATCCGCTATGCTGACATTACACAGGACGGAATTGCATTCACTCAAGAAAAAATAAATGCGCGCTTAGTGGTGGGCTGGTCGCCCGATCTGCGCGCAATCGTCGAACGCGCACGCACCCTGCATGGCAATCTGCGCGCACTCTCACTGCTGCACAACAGACGCGGTAAAGTGCCGGATTATTCCACTACCAAAATTCAGTGGAACAAAGCTTGCAGCAAAGCTGGTGTAGCAGATGCGCACATTCATGATCTGCGCGCCAAGTCGCTCACCGATGCAAAGCGGCAAGGATTTAACGCTCAAATGTTGGCCGGGCATACCAGCGAAGCCATGACCGCACGATACATCCGCCTGCGTGAAATTCCGCAAGTGGATGGGCCGAATATGGCGAAAATATTAGACAACCGTTAGACAATTAGACAAAGTGGATAAAGAAAACAAAGCATTAAGTCATACTCCAATGATGCAGCAATACCTGGGCATCAAGTCAGAGCATCCCGACATGCTGCTGTTCTACCGCATGGGCGATTTCTACGAGTTGTTCCATGACGATGCAGTGCGCGCGGCCAAGCTGCTTGACATCACGTTAACCCAGCGCGGCGCATCCAACGGTCAGCCGATCAAGATGGCGGGCTTCCCCTATCATGCCGCCGAACAATATCTGGCGCGGCTGGTGAGGCTGGGCGAATCGGTGGCCATCTGCGAACAGATCGGCGATCCCGCCACCAGCAAAGGGCCGGTTGAGCGTAAGGTGGTGCGCATCGTCACACCCGGCACGCTCACTGATTCCGCCCTGCTGGATGAAAAGCGCGACAGCCTGTTGCTGGCGATCTCCTACTCTTCCCCTGGCCCTGGCTCTCCCCCTGATAAGGTGGCTGGGGGGTTGGGGAGGCCGGGAGGGGTTGAGGTCGGGCTGGCGTGGCTGAATCTGGCTTCAGGAAAATTTTTCGTCGCCGAAATAGACGTGCAAAATCTCACTGCCGAACTGGAACGCCTGCAACCTTCGGAAATCCTGCTGGCGGAAAACGTCCCTGCCCCGCAACACAAAACCTCGATCAAGGCCCTGCCGGTGTGGCACTTTGATGTAGAGGCCGCGCGCCGCGCGCTGTGCCAGCAGTTTGCCACGCGCGACCTGGCTGGTTTCGGTTGCGACGATTTCACCCTCGGCCTGGAAGCAGCGGGCGCGCTGCTCGGCTACGCCAAGCTGACACAGGGTCAAGGCGTCAGCCATGTACGCAGCATTCAAGTGTATGCCGCCGAACGCACCGTGCGCATGGATGCAGCCACGCGCCGCAATCTGGAAATCACCCAGACCCTGCGCGGCGAACCTGCGCCCACTCTGCTTTCCCTGCTCGATACCTGCGCCACCAACATGGGCAGCCGCTTGCTCCATCACTGGCTGCACCATCCATTGCGCGACCGGACTGCGCTGCGCGCCAGGCTGGATGCGGTTGAAAAGCTGATCGTGCCCTGCCTCCCAGTGCATAATCAACTTAAACCCTGCGTAGATATAGAGCGCATCACTTCCCGCATCGCCTTGCGCAGCGCGCGCCCGCGCGACCTCTCCGGCCTGCGCGACACGCTAGTCCAACTGCCGCAACTGCGCGCCCTATTAAGCAACAATGCCTCAACGCTGGTTAGCGAATTATCCTCCGCCCTGCTACCAGATAGCGCACTGGTAACGCTTTTGCAAAAGACATTACGCGCCGAACCCTCCAGCGTACTACGCGAAGGCGGCGTGATTGCCGACGGCCTGGATGCCGAACTGGACGAACTACGCGGCATACAAACCCACTGCGGTGATTTCCTGTTAGCGCTGGAAGCACAGGAACGCACACGCACCGGCATCACCACACTGAAAGTCGAATACAACCGCGTGCATGGGTTTTATATCGAAGTATCTGCGGCGCAATCCGCCAATGTACCGGACGATTACCGCCGCCGCCAGACCTTGAAAAATGCCGAGCGCTACATCACGCCGGAACTCAAGGCCTTCGAAGACAAGGCGCTGTCCGCCAACGACCGCGCGCTGGCGCGCGAGAAATTGCTGTACGAACAACTGCTGAACCAGCTCAGCACCTACATCGCCCCGCTGCAACACATCGCCGCTGCCATCGCCGAACTGGACGTGCTCGCCACTTTTGCCGAGCGCGCCGCGACATTGAATTACAGCGCGCCCACCTTCAGCAATGCAGCCAACCTGCGTATCAGCAAAGGGCGGCATCCGGTAGTGGAAGCGCAAGCCCTAGGAAGAGACAATATCCAATTCATCGCCAATGACACCGAGCTGAACGACCAGCGCCAGATGCTGCTCATCACTGGCCCCAACATGGGCGGTAAATCCACCTACATGCGCCAGGTCGCGCTGATTACGCTATTGGCGCACTGCGGCAGTTTCGTTCCAGCAGATGAAGCCATATTGGGCGAGATAGACCAGATTTTCACTCGCATCGGCTCATCGGACGACTTGGCCGGCGGTCGCTCCACCTTCATGGTCGAAATGACCGAAGCCGCCAATATTTTGCACAACGCCACCGAAAAAAGTCTGGTGCTGGTGGACGAAATCGGGCGCGGCACTTCCACCTTCGATGGCTTGGCACTCGCCTACGCCATTGCGCGTCACCTGCTGGAAAAGAACCGCAGCTACACCTTATTTGCCACACATTATTTTGAACTCACCCGCCTAAATGAAGAATTCCAGCAACTGGCCAACGTCCACCTTGCCGCCATCGAACACCAGCATACTATCGTCTTCCTGCACGCGGTAAATGAAGGTGCGGCCAGCCAGAGCTACGGCCTGCAAGTCGCAGCGCTAGCGGGAGTGCCGAATGAAGTCATCCGCAACGCCAAAAAGCAACTGCGCGCACTGGAACAAAACAGTGCCACACAAAATCCGCAAGGGGATTTGTTTGCTGCCGTGCCGGATGTGCCGGAGCCGGAGGAACATGCGGTGTTGGGCGCATTGCGTGATATGCAGCCGGATGAGCTCAGCCCGAAGGCGGCGCTGGAGAAACTGTATCAGTTGAAGAAGCTGGTTTGAATCCGTTATTCGCAGAGCCCACTACCTGTTCCGTCCCGTGTGATCATCACGTAAATTCATGAAACGTTCGGGTTAGCTTTGCGTTGACGCTGTAGAAAAACTCATATAATCCTAGAAACCCCAGTTGACCGCTCATGTGGATATTGAACAAGGTGATTTCAATAAATTTATTCATGATTGATCTTTTCACCCGATTGGTGAGGCCGCTACGGGATGGATTGCACTATTTTGGGGTACATGGCTGCGTTGCAACGCCTTGGAATGGAACGACCAAAGCCGCGTCGTTGCGCCTTGCCCTGCACCCCAAAAATAGCACACTCCATCCCGTTCAATTGAGGCTTCTAGGATAATCCGCTCTGTCTTTTTCTCTAAAGAAGGTATCAGTGAAACATTCTGGATTGGCAACAGTCGCGCAACGGCGTGAGTTTGACGAGATTATTGATGTGCGTTCGCCAGCCGAATACGCCGAGGATCATATCCCCGGCGCGATCAATTGCCCCGTGCTGGACGATGCGGAGCGGGTGCGCGTCGGTACGCTCTACAAACAATCCCCGTTCGAAGCAAAAAAAATAGGCGCAACACTGGTCTCACACAATATCGCCCGCCATCTGGAGCAACGCTGGCTGGACAAGCCCAGATCGTGGCATCCACTCATTTATTGCTGGCGCGGCGGCCAGCGCAGCGGGGCGATGACGCACGTCCTGCGCCAGATCGGTTTTGCCGCAGAGCGGCTGGATGGCGGTTACAAGAGTTATCGCCACCACGTACTGCAACAATTACAGGTGCTGCCGGCAAAATTTTCCTTCCGCGTACTGTGCGGGCTGACTGGCAGCGGCAAGAGCCTGCTGTTGGCCGCATTGCAACAGGCCGGCGCGCAAGTATTGGACCTGGAAGATATTGCGCGCCATCGCGGCTCGGTACTGGGCGATATGCCGAATGAACCCCAGCCCGCGCAAAAAGGTTTCGACAGTCAGGTGTTGGCCAGGCTGGAATCGTTCGATCCAGCGCGGTTGGTTTATGTCGAATCCGAAAGTAAAAAAATCGGCCTGTTGCGTGTGCCAGATTCCCTGATCGAGGCCATGTGGGCCAGCCCCTGCCTGCGCCTGGAGTGTGCGACCGCTATTCGTGTCGCGCTGCTGCGCAATGAATATGCGCATTTCCTGCGCGACCCGGCATTGTTGCGGCAGCAACTCGATCGCTTGCGGGGCATGTATTCCAATGAATTGCTGGCGCACTGGCATGCGTTGTGCGAGGCGCAGGCATGGGATGAATTCATCGCCGAATTGCTGCAACGGCATTATGATCCGGCCTACAATAAGTCCATATACGGCCATTATCCAGACTACGACCAGGCAAGTCGCCTCACCCTCAAGGCGTTGAACGAAAATGATTTTCGTGAATTGGCGCACGAGGCGCTTGCCTTGTCCGGGAATTTTGTCAACAATAGCGCCACTATCTAAAAACGTACCCCTTATGTCCGATCAGGTTGTTCCCGATTTCACCTTGCCCGCCACTGGCGGAACTGACTTCAAGCTCTCCGCCGCGCGCGGCAAATCACTGGTGATTTATTTCTATCCCAAGGACAACACCCCGGGCTGCACCACCGAGAGCCAGCAATTCCGCGACCTGCATGCGGACTTTAAAAAGGCGGATTGCGAAGTGGTTGGCATCTCGCGCGACAGCATCAAGTCGCACGAAAATTTCAAGGCGAAATTTACGCTGCCGTTTGCCTTGCTGGCCGACACTGAAGAGACGGTGTGCGAACAGTTCGGCGTGATCAAGCTGAAGAATATGTATGGCAAGCAGGTGCGCGGCATCGAGCGCAGCACTTTCGTGCTCGACCAGCGCGGCGAGTTGCGCCGCGAGTGGCGCGGCGTCAAGGCCGACGGCCACGCCCAGGAAGTATTGCAATTCGTGCAATCTCTAACCGCATAAGGAGCATCATGACAGTCCGCAAAGCCCCAGCCTCATCAAGCGCCGCCACAAAACTGTTCGTGCTGGACACCAATGTACTGATGCACGATCCGACCAGCTTGTTCCGCTTCGAAGAACATGACATTTACCTGCCGATGTTCGTATTGGAGGAGCTGGATAACAACAAGAAAGGCATGACCGAAGTCGCACGCAACGCCCGTCAAACCAGCCGCTTTCTCGATACGCTGGTGAGCGAGAGCACACACAACATCGAGTCCGGGGTGCCGTTGCAAACGCCGGAAAATAAGGCCGCCACCGGACGCCTGTTCCTGCAAACGCAGTTCATCAGCCACGAGTTGCCGACCAATTTAGCGCTGGGCAAGGCTGATAATGATATCCTCGGCGTGGTGATGTTCCTGCAACAGCAGCAGCCAAAACGTGCGGTGATCCTGGTCAGCAAGGACATCAACATGCGCATCAAGGCGCGTGCGCTGGGGCTGGATGCGCAGGATTATTTCAACGACAAGGTACTAGAAGATACCGACCTGCTTTACACCGGCGTACTGGCACTGCCAGCGGACTTTTGGGACATGCACGGCAAGGACATGAAATCCGGGCAGCAAGGCGGCCAAACTTTTTACGAAATCCAGGGGCCGTTATGCCGTGACCTGCTGGTGAACCAGTTTGTCTATCAGGAAAATGGCGACAACCCTTTCTATGCGGTGGTCACCGAGCAAAATGGCCACACTGCCACACTACGCACGCTGACCGACTACACCCACCACAAGAATGCCATCTGGGGCATTACCGCGCGCAATCGCGAACAGAGCTTCGTGCTCAACCTGCTGATGAACCCAGACATAGACTTCGTCACCCTGCTGGGACAGGCGGGAACCGGCAAGACCCTGTTGACACTGGCTGCAGGCTTGATGCAGACATTGGAGCACAAACTCTATTCGGAAATCATCATGACCCGCGTCACCGTGCCGGTGGGCGAGGACATCGGTTTTCTGCCCGGCACCGAAGAAGAAAAAATGTCGCCGTGGATGGGCGCGCTGGACGACAATCTGGACGTGCTCAACAAGTCCGATGACGAAAGCGGCGAATGGGGGCGTGCCGCGACGCGCGACCTGATCCGTTCGCGCATCAAGATCAAGTCGCTCAACTTCATGCGCGGGCGCACCTTCCTCAACAAATACCTGATCATAGACGAGGCGCAAAACCTCACTCCAAAACAGATGAAGACGCTGATCACGCGCGCCGGCCCCGGCACCAAGGTGGTGTGCATGGGCAACATCGCGCAGATAGACACGCCGTATCTCACCGAAGGTAGCTCCGGCCTGACTTACGTGGTGGATCGTTTCAAGGGCTGGGCACATAGCGGACATGTCACGCTGCAACGCGGTGAGCGCTCGCGCCTAGCCGATCATGCCGGGGAAGTGTTGTGAGCGAAAAAATCCAGAAATCGGACGCCGAGTGGCGCGAGGAACTCACGCCTGAGCAGTATCAGGTGTGCCGCCAGTGCGGCACCGAGCCGCCATTCACGGGCGCCTATTATGATTGCCACGACAGCGGGCTATATCGCTGCGTGTGCTGCAGCAATGCATTGTTCAACTCGGTTGTGAAATACGAATCCGGCAGTGGCTGGCCCAGCTTCTGGCAACCCCACCAGCCTGACAGCATCACCGCGCGCCAGGATGCCCGCCACGGCATGACGCGCACGGAAGTGCTATGCAGCCGCTGCGCTGCGCATCTCGGCCATGTGTTCGAAGATGGGCCGGAGCCGACCGGGCTGCGCTACTGCATCAATTCCGCCGCACTGACTCTGGATCGGCAATAACTTTATCGTTCTCTATCGTGAAAAAACTGCTGTTTCACGTAGATTGATTCTTTGTGCTGTACGATTGTTCTGTTGCCTTTGGAAAAATTAGAAGTTATGCTCCATTGAGCGTTTCTGGTGAGGAGAGTATCGATCCTATCGCATCTCGGCCATGTGTTCGAAGCTGGGCCGGAGCCGACAGGGCTGCGCTAGAGTATCAATAATGGCAGCCACTGACAGTGTAGCGCTATAATAAAGGATTTCTAAAAGCATTTAGACCCACTATTAATACAACGATTGAAATTCTACATACGTTACTACAAACGCTACAAACGCTACAAGCAGCGCAGACAATAGAATCCCCGCAATCAGCGCAGTTATCACACTCAATACAGTTGTAGTATCACCTCTTGCAAGCAATATAATCCCCGTAATCAGCGCAGCCATCACACTCAACACAATCGCAGCACCGTCGTTTACAACCAATATAATCCCCACAATCAGCGCAGCCAGTACAACCAGCCCTAGGCCAATTTTTAATTTATAAGATGCGTCCATGGTTTCTACCTTTAGGGGTTAACAAAGTCCCAGTGCTAGTGTCGAGAATCATAAATCGAGAATCATAAATAATGAAACATCTTGTTTAGAGATTACATGCAGTAGTAGGGCGGGCTCTGATGAAACTACTAGCCATTCCACTAAGCACGATAAAACTGTGCAAGTGGCTGGTTATGTCCGCCATGGCGGGTAAAACCGCCCTACATATCTGTAGCGCATGCCTCGTCATTAATAGGTTGAGATACCAGGTCTTCATTGTTGGTGCGCGTATAAAATGGATGAGTCATGCTCGTCGAATTTTGATGAGAAATTTTTGCATCATATTTAACCTTATGTTGTGGATAAGTCTACCAGACTGAGTCGGTTTGCATCTCCTTGTGCTCGGATTACCTCATCAATTTTGACCGTGCATACACCCAGTTAGTTATTCAGTTTTACACGCGCGCCAACAATGCAGTACCCAAAATGGTTCTACTGAGGTAGAGGGATTGGAGGTAAAGTATCAATGTCTCCAGAATTCGCACGGAAGACCATTTCGATATTCAACTCGACACCACAATTTTTTATCCTGAAAGCTCAGTCATTCATGGCTTGCCGTGATTTGACCATTCGTTTAACCGGACAGCAGTGACTTGGAGTTAGATTTTTTCACTGCCCGCGCACGCAGCTGCCCGCACGCCCCTTCAATTTCTTGACCGGCGGAATCGCGCAGCTTGGCGAGGATGCCACGCTGTTTGAGAGTGTGTACCATCAGTGCCGCGCGTTCGGGTGAGGGGCGACGATAGCTTAGTCCGTCCACGTCGTTGAAGGGGATGAAGTTCATGATGGCGTATTTGCCGGAGAGGAGCTGGGCGATGCGCTCCAGCTCGGCATCGTTGTCGTTAATTCCCTCCAGCAAGGTCCATTGATATTGCACGGGGTATCCCGTGGCGCGCGCATATACTTCGGCGCGCTCCACCAGCTCTTCGATGGCGATGGGGGTAGCGCGGGGCAGCAATTTGACGCGCAGTGCCGCATCAGTAGTGTGCAGGGAAAGGGCGAGCGCCGGTTTAACGACTCCCTGCGGCAGCCGCTCAAATACGCGCAAGTCGCCCACTGTGGAGAACACCAGGTTCTTGTGGCCGATGTTGCCTTGTGTGCCAAGTAACTGAATAGCTTCGAGTACATTGTCGAGATTGTGGGCCGGTTCGCCCATGCCCATGAACACCACCTTGCTCACAGCTCGGCGACGGCGAGCAAGTACTACCTGGGCGACGATCTCGGCGCTGCCGAGATGACGCAGCAGACCATTACGACCACTCATGCAGAAGACACACCCTACGGCACATCCCACCTGCGTTGATACGCACAGCGCGCCGCGTGGCAACAGTACACTCTCCACCATCTGACCATCTGCCAGTTCGACCAATAGCCGCGCGACGCCTTCAGCGGCAGGATGCTCACTGCGCAGGCGCGCCAGTCCACCCAGCTCCGCTTCGATGGCGGGCAATTCATTGCGCAGTGCCAGCGGAAAGAAAGTCTCGGCGGGGCTATGCGCTCTATCGTACGAGCCCACCTGGCTCCAGCCGCGCAACAGGCGGTCTATGTGACACGGCTTGGCGCCTAGATTACTCAGGCGGTGTTGAAGCTGCTCGATACGCATATAAGAAAATTCAAAAAGTATGTTTCAAAAAGGCACCCCAAATGCATTGCTATCCAAGGCCACGCGCTAAAAAATCGGGCGAATCAGATATTCGTCCACAGCCCCATCCCACCTGCATCGAGATAGGTGAGATAAGTACGAAGATCAAATTCCAATTGCGAATAGCCTGGCTCCATGTGCTGGCACAGAAGATAGAAAGCCTTGTTGTGTAGCCGCTCTTTAATATGAGCCAGCTCATGTACGACGATCATGCGCAGAAATTGCGGTGGCATTGCCTTAAACATGGCGGCAACGCGTATTTCACGTTTGCTGGTGAGCTTGGCGCCTTGCACGCGCGAGATGCGCGTGTGTGTGCCGAGTGCGTGCTGAATAATATGCAGTTTGTTATCGAACGCAACTTTGCTTAATGGTGGGGCGTTGCGCAGATACTGTGCTTTCAGGTCTAACACGTAGTCATATAGCGCTTTGTCCGTGCGCACTGTATGTGCAAGCGGATACTTTTGATGCAGCCTGTCTGCCAGCTGATCTTGCTCGATTAACTGCCGCACTTGCGCTACCAGTGCCACGGGGTATCCAGAAAGATAATTTGGTGAGGGTTGCGGGCGCATATGAGCCGCTAAGCCATAAATTTCTGGCTTGCGCGCAATGCACGCGCCTGTTGCCGTGCCTCTTCATCCTTGAGGGTGTCATTGATTTCGCGCATGACGCTTTTCAGGTTAACCGGTTTATGAGTTTGTTCGAAGTAACCCGTTAATACGCTGTCTGGTTTTAGCTGGCGGTTTTTGTAAAGCGCCCAAATTTCATCGCCATAATGGGTGGTCAGCAGTTCGGGTGCAAAACGACCGAAATAATTAGCGAGGTTTTCAACATCCCGCAGCAACATTTTGCAGGCATGGTTGTTAGCGGCTGCATCAACAGCTTGAGGCAAGTCAATGATGACAGGGCCTGCGTCATCCACCAGTACGTTAAATTCAGACAAGTCACCATGGACTACCCCAGCACACAGCATGCGCACCACTTGAGTGATCAAAATACGGTGATACTCACGCGCCAGCTCTTCCGTGAACTCCATATCGTTGAGGCGGGGGGCCGCGTTGCCCGCGCTGTCTGTCACCAGCTCCATCAGCAGCACGCCTTCATGGAAGCCATATGGCTTGGGCACGCGCACACCCGCAGCGGCCAGGCGATACAGGGCATCCACTTCGGCATTCTGCCAAGCTTCTTCCTGCGCTTTGCGCCCATATGCCGTGCCTTTTTCCATGGCGCGGGCGCGGCGGCTGTTCTTGGTTTTGCGGCCTTCGGTGTAATCCACACTTTGGCGGAAGCTGCGTTTGTTGGCTTCTTTGTAAACCTTCGCGCAACGAATCTCTTCGCCGCAGCGCACCACGTAAACCGTGGCTTCTTTGCCGCTCATGAGCTGGCGGATGACCTCATCCACCAGGCCATCCTGAACCAGCGCTTCCATGCGTTTTGGGGTTTTCATTGGGCTTGAACTGTACGCGTGATAATTTTTCTCGGGTTTCCGCAATCTGTTGGAAAGTAGCCGATTTGATATTGCTGATTTTATCTGAATTACGCCCAAATTTCTTTGCGTATTCCTCCCGATTTTGCATAATCCTAGAAACCTCAGTTGGACGGGATGGAGTGTGCTATTTTTGGGGCGCAGGGCAAGGCGCAACGACGCGGCTTTGGTCGTTCCATTCCAAGGAGTTGCAACGCAGCCATGTACCCCAAAAATAGCACACTCCATCCCGTAGCGGCCTCACCAATCGGGTGAAACGATGAATCATAAGTAAATTTATTAAAATCATTTTGTTAAATACCCAGATAAGCGGTCAACTGGGGTTTCTAGGATAATCCTCCCTTCGTAAATTTCACTCATAAGCCGCACTTGCTTGGATCAATGGCCGCTGATACGGAGGCAAAAGCATGCGAGGCGCAATGGTAACTGGCAAGCAGGAGCGGTCTTTCAGGTTCTACGGCACAAATTTCCAGATTGACTACGACTGAAAAGCACGGGATACTTCAAAAAGTGGCGTTTAATTTACTATCCTTTGAGGTGCTCTTTGGGAAGATGATGCGCTATACGACATCAACACAGGCGGTTGCACTTCAAATCTGAATCCGCCTAATTTTCAGGAGTACTAATTATGCGTTTTTATAAAGCATTAACCGTATCAATGTTGTCCGTCATGCTTGTCGCTTGCGCCAGCTCAAATTCTGGCAGCGTTTATAGTCGTGATGAAGCACGTAGAGTGCAAACGGTGAGAACTGGCATCGTTGACAGTGTTCGCTTAGTTAAGCTAGAAGGCACAAAAAGCCCGATAGGCACTTTTGCTGGGGCTGCTGTTGGTGGTGTTGCGGGTAGTTCTGTAGGTGGCGGAACAGGCAGCACTATTGCCGCTATTGTTGGCGCTGTAGCAGGCGGCATTGCAGGGTCCGCTATAGAAGAAGGCGTAACACGTAAAGATGCCTTAGAAATTACAATTAAATTAGATGGCGGTGGCTTAGTGGTGATTGTGCAAGAGGCTGATGAGCAGTTTCATGCGGGCGATAAAGTACGCTTGGTTGAAATTGGTGGCGTTACACGCGTGACACATTAAACTCAATTTTTGGTGGATACATGTTCCATCCCGCCACCTCGGCAACGCGCACTCGGCACCCCTATGGCTCACGGCGGGGCAGGCTGCGGGTTTCGGCTGGTGTCGGCGACTAGGGTGGAGTCATCGACACTCAGATAATTGGGCGAATCGCTGTACGGTTTTTCCTTCATGTTGCACCAGCTCAAAGAATACGTCACTGGGTCGTGTCCAGATCAATCCATCTTCAGACTTGTAAACGATCATGATAACTTTAGGATCGGACTCGAGTCGCGCCTCGCAAACAATTTCGTAGATGCCGCCCTTGTAGTGTCGATACTTCATTTTTGTGTGTACCTATCTCCGTCAAAACAGAAATCAGTCTAAGTTTAAGTTGGTCTGTCCGACCCAAAATGGCCGCTCACCAGATGCGCACAACGGGCAAGCAGGGGCGGGCTTTCAGGTTCTTCGACACAAATTCCCAGATTGACTACGATTGAAAAGCACAGGATACTTCAAAAAGTGGCGTTGAAATTCCATTCCTAATCCTTTCAGTATGGTCGAATGTTACACTGAGCGGGTTCTCTGCCCTCGCCCTGATCATGCTCAAAACAAAAACCTGGCTGCGTCTTGTTTTCATCGTATTGATCGGGGCTGCGCTGGCCTATGCGGGCTGGCATTTCACCCGCCCGCAGCCGCCCGAAGTCGAACTCGCCACGATCGCGCGCGGCACGGTGGAAGCCACCGTGGTCAACACCCGCGCCGGCGCCATCAAGGCCTGCCGCCGCGCCAGGCTGGCGCCGGCGGCAGGCGGGCAGATCGTGAAGCTGTGGGTGAAGGAAGGTGAGCGCGTGCAGGCCGGACAGCCGCTGCTGGAACTGTGGAATCGCGATCTGGCCGCGCAACGCGATCTATCCACCCGCCAGTTGAGCAGCAGCGAGGCGCGCCGCCACGAAGCCTGCATCATGGCCGACAACGCGAAGCGCGCCGCCGAGCGGTCGCAGCAGCTCGCCGATAAAGCTTTTGTCAGCCCGCAGAGTGCCGAGAATGTCCGCGCCGAGGCGCGCGCGCGGCAGGCCAGTTGCGACGCGCTGACCGCCGACGTCAAGCGTGCGCAGGCACAGATTCGGGTGGTGTCAGCGGGGCTGGAACGCACCACACTCAGCGCGCCGTTTGCCGGCATCGTGGCGCGCGTCACCGGAGAAATCGGCGAATACACCACTCCCTCGCCGCCCGGCATCGCCACCCCGCCTGCGGTCGATCTGATCGACGATACCTGCCTTTATGTGAGCGCACCGATGGACGAAGTCGATGCCCCCAAGATCAAGCCGGGCCAGCGCGCGCGTATCACCCTCGACGCGCTGCCCGGCCAAACCTTCTCCAGCATGGTGCGACGCATTGCCCCGTATGTGACCGAGGTGGAAAAGCAGGCGCGCACGGTCGATGTCGAAGTCGATTTCGACACGCCGCCCAAGCAAGTTTTATTGGTGGGCTACAGCGCCGATGTGGAAGTCATCATCCAACGCAGTGACAACGTCCTGCGCGTGCCCACCCAGGCGATCCAGCAAAACGGTAGCGTGTTGGTGCTGGGCGTTGACGACAAGCTGGAAGCACGCAGTCTGAAAACCGGCCTCGCCAACTGGGCGTTCACGGAAGTTGTCAGCGGCCTGAAGGCGGGCGACCGGGTGCTGCTGTCTTTTGATCAGGAAAACGTGAAAGCGGGCGTCAAGGTCAAGCCCAAAGCCACGAAATGATCCGCCTCTCCGCGATCACCCGCGTGTTTCATATGGGCGACCAGGAAGTGCGCGCGCTCAACGACATCAATATCGAGATCGCATCGGGCGAATACGTGTCTATCATGGGCCCGTCCGGTTCCGGCAAATCGACCCTGCTGAATGTGATCGGCCTGCTCGACCGGCCCGACAGCGGCCGTTACGAGCTCGACGACAGCGATGTCACCTCGCTTTCCGAAACCGAACAGGCGCGTGTGCGGCGCGAGAAGATTGGCTTCGTGTTCCAGGCGTTTCACCTGATCCCGCGCCTGACGGCAGCCGAAAACATTGAACTGCCGCTGATTCTGGAAGGCGTCGCGCCGACCGAGCGCAAGTCCCGGGTCGACGTCGCACTCGACGCTTTCGACCTGCGCGACCGCGCCCGTCATCGTCCGGCCGAACTCTCCGGCGGGCAGCGCCAGCGCGTGGCGATTGCGCGCGCCACCATCCTGCGCCCGGCCGCCCTGCTGGCGGACGAGCCGACCGGAAACCTCGACCACCGCATCGGTGCCGAAGTCGTGGCGCTGCTCGAAGCCCTCCACCACGCAGGCACTACGCTGATCGTCGTCACCCACGACCGCGAACTGGGAGCGCGTGCGCATCGACATATTTCTATGCGAGACGGCGAGATCGTCGGCGACGAAAAATGAACCTGCGTGACACACTGAGCCTCTCGTTCATGACTGTGGTGAGCTACCGCACCCGTTCCCTGCTCATCGTGCTGGCGATGGCGCTGGGGGTGGCGGCGGTGGTGGTGCTGACCGCGCTGGGCGACGGTGCGCGGCGCTATGTGGTGGGGCAGTTTTCCTCGTTCGGCACCAATCTGATCATCGTCCTGCCGGGCCGCGCCGAAACCTCGGGCGGATTTGTCAGTGCAGCACTGGGCCAGACGCCACGCGACCTGACCCTGGAAGACGCCCGCTTCGTTGGCCAACTGCCGCAGGTCCGGCGGCTGGCGCCGCTCAATGTGGGGGTGGCCGAGTTGACGGCTGGCGGACGCTTGCGCGAAGTCACGGTGCTCGGCAGCACGGCCGAGTTGTTGCCGATCCGCCATATGAGCCTGTCGCAGGGTAGCTTTCTCGCCCCCGGCTCGGAGCGCAGTGCGCAGGTCGTGCTGGGCAGCACGCTAGCGCGTGAATTTTTTCCCGACGGCAATGTGGTTGGCCAGCGCATCCGGCTGGGAGACAGCCGCTTCATGGTGTCGGGCGTGATCGCCACGCAAGGCGAGTCGATGGGATTCAATACCGATGAAATCGCCCTCATTCCGATCGACTACGCGCAGGAACTGTTCAACACCTCCACGCTGTTCCGCATCCTGGTCGAGGCGCGCAGCCGCGACGCCATCGAGCCGGCCAAGGCCGCGATACAACACACCCTGAAGCTGCGTCACGACGGCGAGGAGGATGTCACCGTGATCACCCAGGACGCGGTGCTCGCCACCTTCGACCGCATCCTGCGCGCGTTGACGCTGGGGGTGGCGGGCATTGCCGCAATCAGCCTGGCGGTGGCAGGCATTTTGGTGATGAACGTGATGCTGGTGGCGGTAGCCCAGCGCACCTCGGAAATCGGCTTGCTCAAGGCCGTCGGCGCAACCGCCGCCGATATCCGCCGCCTGTTCTTTGCCGAAGCGCTGTGGCTGTCGCTGGCGGGTGCCGCCATCGGTTTCGCGCTGGGGCATCTGGGCAGCCTGCTGATTCGGCTTGCCTATCCGGTGCTTCCCGCCTGGCCGCCGGTGTGGGCCAGCGTCGCGGGCGTGGCTATCGCGCTCATCACTGGCATCCTTGCCAGCCTGCTGCCTGCCGCGCGCGCGGCCAAGCTCGATCCCGTGCGGGCGCTGAGCGGAAAATGAGTTTTACTGACACCCTGCGCTTCGCCCTGCACGCGCTCACCGCGCACCGGCTGCGCACCTTCCTGTCCGCCTCCGGCATCGCGGTGGGGATCGCCGCGGTGATCCTGCTCACCTCCATCGGCGACGGCATCCATCGTTTCGTGGTGTCCGAATTCACCCAGTTCGGCACCAACATCATCAATATCACCCCAGGCAAGACTACCGCGCGCGGCATGTCGGTCGGTTCCATCGGCAGCGCACGGCTGCTGACGGTCGACGATGCGCTGGCCCTGCAGACCTCGCGCTATGCGCAATACACCAATGCCAGCGTGATGGGCAATGCGGAAATCCGCGCCCAGGGCCGCAGCCGGCGCGTGACGGTATATGGCGCGGGGCCGGACTTTTCCCGCGCCTTCAACATGCACGTCGCGGTCGGCCAGTTCCTGCCCGCCGACGATCCACGCAACCCGCGCGCCTATGCCGTACTGGGCTCGAAAGTACGCAGCGAACTGTTCGGCAGCGCCAATCCGCTGGGTGCCACCTTGCAGGTCGGCGCGTCGCGTTTTCGGGTCATCGGCGTCATGGCCTCCAAGGGCCAGGTGCTGGGATTCGATCTCGACGACACCGTCTACATCCCCACCACGCGCGCGCTGGAAGTCTTTAACCGCGAAGGGGTGATGGAAATCCACCTCGCCTACCGGCCCGGCTCGCCGCTCGATGCCGTGATCGCCGACGCCAAACGCATTTTGATCGCCCGCCACGGCCGCGAGGATTTCACCCTGACGCCGCAGCAGCAGATGCTCGACACCCTGACCACCGTGCTCGATGTGCTGACCTTCGCCGTGGCCGCGCTCGGCGGCATTTCGCTGCTGGTGGGCGCGGTGGGCATGGTCACCCTAATGCACATCGCGGTGGCCGAGCGCGTCGCTGAGATCGGCCTGCTCACCGCGCTGGGCGCGACGCGCGCGCAGATACGTACCCTGTTTCTGATGGAATCGACCGTACTGTCCACCCTCGGCGGACTCGGCGGCTTGGCCATCGGCGTCGGCATCGCCTGGTTATTGAAAACCACGGTGAGCGGACTACCCGTCAACACCCCCTGGGATTACGTACTCGGTGCGCTGGCCGTGTCGGTGCTGATCGGGCTGGCTGCGGGGGTTGTCCCCGCCATACGTGCTGCCCGACTCAATCCGGTGGATGCACTCCGCACCGAGTGACACATGATCCATGGGCAGCAATACGCGGGGTCCCCGGCTTGTAAGGCTGGCACAGACGATGAAAAAAATCTACATTGGCTCCCTCCGTCAAGACAGAAATCAGTCTAAGCTGGCCTGTCCGCCCAAAAATGGCCACTCATTCCAATTCCAAATAGAAACAGTCATAATTTTTGTAGGGTGCGCTTGCGCACCACTAGCATTGGTGCGCAAGCGCACCCTACATTTATTTCACTTATTAAATAGAAATGGAATCAGGCAGGCATTGCAATGCAGGTCACAAGCAAAATTCCCATACCGACCTGCGGACTTTCGCAATTTCGATCCCTGAAAAGCAAAAGGCCACCCCGAAGAGTGACCTAAGTGCAAGAATTCATTTGGCTCCCCGACCTGGACTCGAACCAGGGACCTGCGGATTAACAGGGCGAGCCAGCAAAAGTGTGTTTTATTTATAATCAGTTACTTGCAACGCTTGCCAACTTCTAAAACCTATCTAAAACAACGTAAAATGCAGCATTTCCAATATAGCTATGGCACAAATATGGCACAGTCTGGCAAAGCCAGTCTGTAACCAGACCTCGCACAAGAGCATCGCTGTTGTGCCAATCAAACTGCTACAGTCTGGCCGTGCCAGTCTGTGTCCACGCCTTCACAAGTGCGTAGCATTTGTGGCAGTTGAATTATTGCGCCATGTCCCTTATAGTGCAGGCATGGCTCCGAAATCTTTGCTTCAACACAATCCACACTTGCGCAATGCGCAGGAATATCAGCGCGCCTTGCGTGCCAGTGTGCTTTCTTCGATTGCGATTGAAGGCGTAAAAAAAGCCGCTGAACGCGCTCTCTCTCCTGCTTCCGGCAAGCAGACAACTAAAGCCCGCTAACTGCTGGCTTTCACTACTTTCCTGAAAACCTCGATCATCGGCTCATAGTCGCTTCCTATGCCTGCGCGCACGGCGGCGAAATAGGCCTCGCGCTGCTTGCCCTTGATGACCGAAAAATTCAACAGCGGCAACCCTGCCTGCAATGCCATGAGCTGGGAAAGCAAACGCGACAAGCGTCCATTGCCTTCACGGAATGGATGGATCAGAACCAGCTCGCAATGCGTAATTGCTAATGCCTCCAACACATCCTCCAGATTGTCGAATGTGCATGGTGAAAATCGCGCCAACTCCTTCTGCTCGAATTCCTGCATCAAGCGCGGCACTTGCGCAACCATCGCAAACACAAAACCGCCCTTGCTGATATTCACCTGGCGATATTCGCCCGCCCATTCGTACACTTTCCCCAGCCAATGCTTGTGCCACTGGCAAATATCAGCGGCGGTGAAACGCTGCTCCGCAGTAACGTGACGGATCGCCCAATCGGTTGCATCGGCCAGCTTCGTGGCTTCCAGCGCATCCATTTCGCGCTTGCGGTGGATGCTGAGGATATTTCTCAGGACACGTCCACGCGAACCCGGCTCGAATTGGGCCTCGGTGAGTTGGTCGGTGTCGTAGCGTGTCTTCATCAGATGGCTAGATTCATGGCTAAAACAAATCTTGCTGATCTTTGGTAAATTTTTTATGCGCCTTGTATCGTTTACCCTGAACGGTTTCAAGGGTAGCGATACCATCAGTCTTTCGAATGACTGTCGCGACCGAATAACCAGTGACAATCACATCTCCAACTTCATCAAACTTTCTTTGAATGCTTAAAACACATTCGATTATGCTGCCATGTTGGAAGCTAATTTCTTCACGTAAAACTGAATTCTTAAACTCGGCATCATTCATTGAAAAGCTGATTGGCTCATCGCGAAACATGCCTTTCCACTTGTAATTGCCCTCCATTATTACAGGAGAGATTATTCCTATTTGAGCATCTTCTACAATTTCAGTCGGCAGGATGTTTGTAAAGAGAATGAAGCTATGGAAGTCTGATCGGGGAATATACTTTTCGTCTGCTGTAGGCTGGTTGAATTTGTCAAGAGGAAGTAAGCCAACACCAGTTACTTTTTCATAATCTTCGAGGTTCTTGTAAAAATTTGATTTTCTAGCAGCAACTTTGAGGTTGCCGTTTAGTGCACTGACCGCAGCATCTGTAGTTTCTTTTTTTATTTCCCCATCCTTTAGTTCCCGCTTGAGTTTTTCTATGCTGAGTTTTTTCTCTTCAATCGTTAATTTTGTTACCTCTTTTGTGAGTGCATCCTGCTCTGGGTCTGTTAATGGAGCCCTAGTAAGAATTAGCGTTAGAAAGAGGATCAACAGCATAAGCTGCTTATCATTACGCCCTATAAACTTCCATATCTCTTTTAGTCCGCCTTCTTGATACGCACCCGTTTCTATTTTTATTTCGATTCCAAGTAAATCTGAAATCTCAAAGATAATCGCTAACAGTTCAGCTTCGCACTTATTACGAACAAGCGCATCCATAACGTGCGATTCATCTTTTAAGTAGTAATGTAGTTCAAGCTTTTCTGCCAGCGCCTGCATCTCTGAACTCCTTTAGTTACAAGCTCGCCATCAAATCCACCCGAAAAATCTGGTCGGGTGAGTTCTTGCCGTTTGCATCCTGCCGGATAGTCATGAACCGCCCGCCATCCTCACGCATCAGCATCACTGGCCGTTTATAGAGTTGATGGGCTGCCAGTACTTTGTCCAGCGTGTCGCCACTATTCAGTAGGTGATCCCCTTTGACCTCGGCCAACAGCAAGCCATCGCCCACGTTGCGCCCTTTCACCTTCACCGCGAAGTCGGGGAAATACTGCACACCATTTGGCAAGATCAAGCCGATAGACCAAGGCTTGCGCGGCTCGTTGCGATGCCACCATTCCACCGTCCCGGACAAATCACTATCCAGCATTTCAACAAAGGCGAGTTCATGACTGTTCAAATCGGGCGGTATTGCACCGTAAACATTCAGGCGAGAAGTACGCGCCCCCGGCATCAATTCGATACTTTCAGGCAATGGTGCGGCATCTATCAGCTCGGCATACTGCGCGGCACACTCACGCGCCGCCTGACGAATAAGGGAAGGGAATGCCACGAGTATCAAATCCAGCACCAACTCCAGCTCTTGCTCGGTGTATTCAAAGCCGCGCACCTCATATTCCAATTTCAACCGCTTTATCAGCACCGCGTGCAAATCGCGTGGATCGAGATAATCCGGTTCGAACATCACCAGCTGCGCACGTCGGGCAATTTCTGATTCAGATATTCGCGCCTGATATTGAGTGTCATTGATAGTGCGCGTGAATATCTCCTCCTCACGCCGGATGACCGTAGTTTTTGCGCGCCTGCCCTCGCTCAACTCCCGGTCACCAATGGCAACCTTGCCACCAATACAAGCCAGCAGTGCATCCGTGCCAAGGGGCATCCGCTCGGTCTTGAATTTCAGGCCGGGCTGTTTCAGCGCAAACCGCGTTGTCGCGGAAATCACCGCCATTACCCGGCGCATTTGCTCAGTCTGCGCTTCCGGCATTGCTAACACAAAACCATCCAGCACGCTTTGCGCGTTTCCAGTCAACGCACCCACTGTATAAACTGGGACGTATGAATCCTGCGCTGTATTTGGAATAGCGGAAGACTGCAATTCAATTGGCAGCATCGTGCTTTGCCCGTTCTGCACAATCTGCACCTGATTCTGCCCCGCGATATTCACCACCATCGTATAGGGGCTGATCTCGGAAAGCCCGGTGCGTATCGAATTGATCTTTTCCGCTGCGCCAGTCAGCCCGGTTTGGTTCTCTGCATCCGCCAGGAACACATAACCATTGCGCAACAGTTCCGGCACTTCGCGCCCTTGCAAGTGGCGATGCACCCGCAAGATACGCCCCACCACCTGAATGCCGAAATCCGTATCTCTCGCCCCGCGCATGGAAACCAGCGTAAACGCTCGCGGTGCATCAAATCCTAATGCCACCGCCATCTTAAAAATCAACACCTCTTTCGTTTCATCCAGCGCCACCGCCAATAAATCGTCCGAAGGCTCTTTCGCTGTATAAGATGCAATCGCCTCTTCACGAAAACCCAGCAGCTTCAAATTCTCGCGCGCCCGCGCCACGTCGTCGTCGCGCTCAGAGGTCGCCACCTGCACCAGCATCAACGGCACCAGATTCACGCCGATAGATTTCAGCTCCGCCTTGATGCGCTCGTGTACCGTTTTCGCATCGGCCAGCGCCGCCATCTGGAAGTCCACCAACGCCTTCTGATCGTCCGGCGCAAGGTAGGCCACCGACTTGATGCCCGACTTAATCATCCCGGCATCCACCGCATCCTGACGGCTCACGGTAATGCGATGCAGTTCAGCAATGCCCGTAGTCTTCTTGAATTTTTCCACATCCTTATCGTCCGGCGTGGCAGTAATCAGCAGCGTAAATTCCGGCTGCATCACTTCGGTGTAAAAACGCACCGACTCGGTCGCTGCGCTGAACGTGTGATGCGCTTCATCCACCACCACGCCGATATGGAACCCCAACTCGCGCAAGGAAGGCACCAACGTATCCAGCGACAGGGATAAATCCCCATCGCGCCGCAAACGCCTCGCCCTCTCGTTATTAGCCGCAACCGATGCCCAAGTGGTAACAAATACGTCGCCGCTCTTCGTTCCCATTGCCATCCGGTCGCTTTGAATGTCACGCACTCGTAAACCACTGCCGAATTGTTTTTTCAACGCGATGCGCGCCTGCTCCACCAGCCCGGCAAACGGCGTGAACCAGAACCACACGATTTTGGTATCGCGTGAAAAATCTTCGGCAATCAACCCAGCCATCATCGTCTTGCCAGAACCCGTCGGCGCTTGGATCAACACACTGCCGTTATAGGCTGCCGCTTGCTTACGATTAGCTTCATCTGGTGCGGCCTCAATCTGCTGTAAGGCATAGCGGAAGATGGACAGCGCATTGTCCTTGGCTTCTTTTTGATACTTGCTCGGAGAGACAATCATTTGCCACTCCCGAAACGATTAACCAAAAACTCAGGGATTTTTTCAAAGGCCACATTCGCCGCCTCGATGCGCTGCCGAATCAAACCCGGTTGCCACGAATACACCACCAGCCGCCCAGCCAAGCCAGTCTGTCGCGCCACCTCTGCCACTGCGGTATCGGATATTTTCGGCACATACACCAGGCGGTCATCCGCACTGCCTGCCACATGCACCAATGTGCCAGCGTCATAGTCCGCCAATGCCGCACCGTGCATCAATTGCAGCGCACGCCAAACCTGTTCGTGCTGAATGTCGTTGAACACACGCGAAACAGGAATACGCTTGGTGCGCAGATAAGCGAACGAACCGCCCAATCCTTTCACCGCTTCCTCCTTCTTGTTGGTGTAGCCATGTGCCACTCGCCGCACACGTTCTGCGCAAACATCGCGGCATAAATTCTTATCCGGCGTTTCGTCTGTTGATTCGGTGCTGGAAACCAAAATATAACGACGTTTGCCACCATCCTCTGCGTTGAGCTTCATCACCGCATGCGCTGTGGTGCCAGACCCTGCGAAAAAATCTAAGATTAGGTCGCCTTTTTCTGGTGAGCCTTGTCGTAGTAATTCGAGAACAAAAGCAGATGGTTTTGGAAAGTCAAATGGGCTAACTGAGAAAACATCGTCTAGCTCCCGTGTGCCATGGTAAGTGTAAATATCTTGACCTATGATTGATTGAAACCCTGTAAATTCAGACTTCATTTCATTTAGGAAAACTTTAACTCTTGGGCGACCAGTTGGTTTTTCCGGCCATAGAATTCTATGATCTGAGATTAAACTTGCCATGCGAGATCGATCAAACCTCCATCCCTGTTTTGGTTTTCCATAGTTGACTCCAGTCGCAGGATCAAAGAGATCGTAATGCAAATTTGGCCTAGCATTTTCATCGGCAAGTCCAACCATATTTCCACTCGACCAAGCGCCTCTCGGATCGTTATCTGGATTTTTGAATTGCTCGTGATTGCGATCAACCCCACGAAGTTTTTTGCCATATGCGAATACATACTCATGGTCAATCGAGGCACCATTCTTGGTTCTATTATCTTTATTTTGTCGGCTTTTCCAAATGAGTTGACCGATAAACATGTCCAGGCCAAATATACTATCCATCATCAGCTTTAGTGGGCAAGCTTCACCATCATCAATAGAAATAAAAATCACCCCGTCCTCGGCCAGCAAATCCTTCGCTAACGTGAGCCGCCGATACATGAACTCCAGCCACTTGGAATGCCGGTAAGCATCGTCCTTATCCACGAAGCGGTCGTTGTAGATGAAGTCGCGGTTCCCGGTGTTGTAAGGCGGGTCAATGTAGATACACTTCACCCGTCCGGCGTGGGTCATGCGCAGATAGCGCAAGGCGTCGAAGTTATCGCCCTCGATGATGAGATTTTCAAACGGTGCATCGCCACAGGAAAGATCAGAGTCAAGATCAAGCGCCACGAAATCGTTATTCAAACTCTTGTCGTGCTCAATCTCGTTACGTTCCCATACCAGCCCGAATCTCGGCTTGCGGTCACGCTCGCGCAACAAGCGCAACAATTCTTCACGGCTGTATGTTTCGTAGTTATCTGCCACGTTCCCCCACCTTGAGTCTTATGGTTTGCGCGCAAGTGTATAGTATGCGGAGCATCCCGTAAAATCAGCATGGAGCTGTTAGTGCAACGACTAAAACTCACCCGCGAATTCATTTCATCATCTCTCAATGAATTCATCCCTGAGTTCGAGGAAATGCTTCTATTCATCGAACAGAATGGCGGCTGGATTAGCTTGCCTCCAAAAATGGTCGAATTGGTGGACAGGCTCAAAATTCATAATTATCCAGAATTCTATAGGAGCGATGAAACCCTTTCCAAGCTGCTGCTGTTGGCCTTCATGTCAGTCGAAGAGATAAATGCGTTGGGAGCCGAACTTTTACTGATGCCAGAAGAAGATAGGGCGCATCGTGTGGAAGAGTTAATTCTGCTCATGGGCGAAACATCCAATGTCATTCTGGAAGGCATCCCTGATACCCCAGAAAAGGAACAAGAAACAAAGAAGGCATTCAGCGAACTTAGCTTAGAAGAGCAAGCCCAAGCTGTTAAACAAGCGCAGATCACACTGTCTGCATTCTTTGCGGCTTTCTTCAGCGCCATCTGCATAATGGTTCATGGACGCAAGATGACCGACTTGGTGCAGGCCGCAGAACGCGGCGATGACGAGGCATATTGCCTTGCCGTACAGATTGACAAGCGCATTCTGTCGGCCTTGCCCTATTTCAAGGATCGCTATGAAAAAGCAATTTCTGGTGGCGAGATAGACTTCCTGAACAAACTTCACTATCGCCTCACCAGCCCACTATTACGCAGCAAGATACGCTACAAAACACTGTGGCTGGCCTTCGCCTACATGGATGAAAGTGGACTTCTGGACGGGTCTCTTAAACACCGCGAAATCCTCGATATATGCGAGGAGGCCGGAGTCGGTGGATACAAAAATAGAATTGAGGATGTTGGTTACTTGTCCAAGCGCCTACATGAATTCCGTGAGTTCCAGAAAATAAACCAAAGGTCAAGGCACTGAGATTATTTTTCAGTGCCTCGAATCAAATATTCCCAGAGCATACCTTTCGTATCTGGTGCGGCATAGCAATCGCATAGCCGCCGTGGATATGAGGTTTTATCATGGGCGATCAGAAAACAGGTTTATCTAGTGCAACTGAGTTAAGTAACAATCTAACCGTGGCTGCCGCAGCCGTGGAGCCGTCCGCCCGGATGCGCGCTAGCGCGCCGGTCGGACGGAGCCACGGCGAGGACTCACAGGGTACGCCGCCTAGTAACACAGTACCCTTAAAATACAATCCTGATAAATCCAAGCTGTTAAGGTTTGGGGTTGATAGCCTTTATCTCTCATATCCCGGCGTGATGTCTGAGGATTGGGATAAGAAGCTCGCCCGTCTAAAAGAGCTTGCCCAGATGGAAGGTGATCTCAGCCAGTCCATTGCACAAGCAACAATCTGCGGCCATCTTTTCGAGGTGCGAGACAAGGGTGCGGGTCGATTTTCCTATGTGCTGGTAGATAACGCTTACCGCATCCAAGCCAGCAACTCAAATTCCAAGTCTCTTCCCCTCGCCTACGTGCAGATTTCTAGCGAGTACCTTTCACATGCCGGGATCGAGCAAGCAGAGGAAGGGCTGCGCTATATTATTAATACGCTGGGCATGGTAAATAAACCCGCAAATATCAGTCGTGTGGACTTGTTCGCCGACTTTTGCGCTGATTGCGAGATGGATGCTTTTGAACCGCTGCGCGATTGGGTGACACGTGTCGAAACCATGTCGCTGCATTACAGCTATGGGCATTTCTCAGGCTGGAGCTTTGGATCAGGCGGCGATATCGTCGCAAGGCTCTATGACAAAACCCTTGAAGTAGAAAAAAAGTCGCACAAGTTTTATTTGCATGAGTTATGGAAAGCGGCGGGATGGGATGGAACTAGCCAGGTGTGGCGCATGGAGTTCGAGACCAAGCGCAGCGCACTGGTGAGTCTGCAACTGCCCAATCTCTCGCACCTTCTGCCGAATCAGGCCGCGCTCTGGCATTACCTCACTAAAAACTGGCTGCGTCTCACGGTTCCGACAGAAACCGACACCAACCGGGCACGTTGGGCTAATCATCCGCTTTGGGACTTCATCGCAGCCGCTTTCAATTCCGAGGAAGATCAACCCAAGCTGCAACGCTTTAACCCTGCCCGCTTGCCAGAGGATGAGCGGCTGTTTGTGCATGGCTTAGGTGGCATTACTTCGTTCATGGCTAGTCGCGGCATCGAGGACATGGGTGAAGGATTCGGCGAGTATATGCAAGAAGCCAAGGCATATCACACTGCCAACTTCGGCTTTAAACATGATGAGATGGAGCGATATGTCGGGCGCAAGGTGAAGGCCAAGAATCGCCGCTACAACACAGTGCTGAATGCGCAACCGCTCCCGTCTGAAATCATCAAGACAGCCGAAGATGCCGAAGCCTACCAGCGCGCACAGGATGGCGATGATGGAGACGCTTAATCTTGAACAAGCCGCCCGTTTCCTCAAGCTACATCCCGAAGAGCTGCGCCGTCGCGCCAAGACTGGGCGTGTACCTGCGGCCAAGGTCGGCAAGTGTTGGGTATTTCTTGAACTTGATCTTGCTGATTTTTTGCGTTCGCTCTATGCTCCACCTCGGCAAGCGTTGCGAGTGACCTTCGGAAAGGAGGTTTCACCATGTCACTTAAAAAACGCGGTAACACATGGCACATCGATTTCGTTGCGCCATCCGGCGAGCGCGTTAGATGCTCTGCTGGCACTGCCGACAAAAAGCAAGCGAAGGAACTGCACGACACTCTGAAAGCTGAAGCATGGCGTGTGCAGAAAATGGGCGATAAACCCGCCTACGCTTGGGATGATGCGGCTTTGAAGTTCTTGCAGGAAACGGAATACAAGGCCACTCACCGTGATGATAAAAGCCGATTGCGCTGGATACAGCCATATCTGAAAGGCAAAAAACTCACGGAGATTGACCGGGAACTGATAAGACGCATCGGGGAGATCAAGGCAAAAGAATCCAGCCCCTCAACTGCAAACCGTGTGCTGGCATTGATTCGCTCAATACTACGCAAGGCGGCTTTGGATTGGGAATGGTTCGATAAGCTGCCGAGAATCCGGCTTTATAAGGAAGCGAAACGCCGTGTCCGGTGGCTAACGCCGGAACAAGTGCAAACGCTCTTGAAAGAGCTACCGCCCCATCAGCAGGACATGATGCTGTTCGCGTTGTCCACCGGATTGCGCCAAGCCAACGTACTCAAGCTGGAGTGGTCGCAGGTGGATATGGCTCGTAAGGTGTGTTGGATACACCCCGATCAAGCCAAAGCGCGAAAAGCAATTCATGTTCCGCTGAATTCGTCGGCAATGGCTGTGCTATTACGGCAAATAGGCAAACACCCGCAGCGGGTCTTCACGTATCGCGGCATTCCGTCAGCTAATGCGAACACTCGTGGCTGGCGTGCTGCTCTGAAGCGTGCAGGAATCGAAAATTTCCGCTGGCACGATCTGCGTCACACTTGGGCAAGCTGGTTAGCTCAAGAGGGAACGCCGATGAATGTGTTGCAGGAGCTCGGTGGTTGGGAAAGTGAAACGATGGTCAAGCGATATGCTCATCTTGCACCTGCCCAACTCGTCGAACATTCGGAGCGGGTAGCACGTTTGCTCAATGGCACAAATATGGCACAAGTGGAAAAAGAAAAAGGTCAGCATATTAGCGCTAACCCTTGATTCATTTGGCTCCCCGACCTGGACTCGAACCAGGGACCTGCGGATTAACAGTCCGTCGCTCTACCAACTGA
>CAMTXD010000096.1:0-14019 GCA_947085625.1 uncultured Gallionellaceae bacterium
GGAAATTTTGTTCCGTCGGGCGTATGAATAACTACGCCGCTCCTCCACAAAATGTCCCTACAAAACAAAATCCTGCGCGATCATCACGCGAATTTATGAAACGTTCGGGTTACTAGCGCTTCGTCCCGCTCAGAACTATTTACGAAACCAGCCCGCGTGCCAGATCAGCCTGAATATCGCTCACCGCTTCCAGCCCGACCGCAATGCGTAGCAAGCCCTCGGTGATGCCCGCCGCCGCTCGCGCTTCCGGCGTGATGCGCGCATGCGTGGTGGTGGCCGGATGCGTGAGCGTGGTTTTGCTATCGCCCAGATTGGCGGTGATGGAGACCAGGCGTGTGCTGTCTATCACGCGCCAAGCCGATTCTCGCCCACCCTTGACCTCGAACGACACGATGCCGCCGCCGGTTTTCTGCTGTTTCATGGCCAGCGCATGTTGCGGGTGCGACGGTAGGCCGGGATAAAAGACGCGCGCCACATTCGGCTGCGCCTCCAGCCATTGCGCGACGGCCAGCGCATTGGCGCTGTGCGCGTCCATGCGAATTTTGAGTGTCTCCAGTCCTTTCAGGAACACCCACGCATTGAATGCGCTCATGGTCGGGCCGGCAGTGCGCAGGAATTGATACACCGGCTCCATGACTTTTTTGCTGCCCAGCACCGCGCCGCCAAGCACACGACCTTGCCCATCAATATACTTGGTGGCGGAATGGATCACGATGTCCGCGCCTAGATCGAATGGGCGTTGCAGGATGGGGGTGCAGAAGCAGTTATCCACCGCCAGCAATGCACCATGTTTTTTCGCCACTGCCGCGATGGCGGCAATGTCGGATACTTCGGTAAGCGGATTGGATGGTGTTTCCAGAAAGAACAGCCGTGTATTGGGACGCACCGCCGCCGTCCATTCGCTCACATCGGTAGCTGAGACAAATGTAGTCTCTACCCCAAAGCGCTTGAATATGGTGCCGAACAAATTAACGGTCGCGCCGAAAATACTGCGCGAGGCGACGATGTGGTCGCCGCTTTTCAGCAAGCCCATGCCGCACGCCAGTATCGCCGACATGCCGGAAGCTGTTGCCACGCACTGCTCCGCCCCTTCCAGCGCGGCCAGCCGCTCCTCGAACATGGTGACAGTGGGGTTGGTAAAGCGTGAGTAGATATTTCCCGGCTCTTCGCCGATGAAGCGCGCAGCGGCCTGGGCGGCGCTGTCGAACACATAGCTGGAGGTGAGAAACAGGGCTTCGCTGTGTTCATTGAACTGGCTGCGCACGGTGCCTGCATGTACGGCTAGCGTTTCTGGCTGATATAGTTTATTTGGCATGGCGTTACTCCTCTTGCAAACGCAAACTCATCTGATTGGCAATGCTCTCGCTATTATTTATCTCAATGCTTTCCGATAATTTTGCTATCACCTTGCGCTGATCCGTCAATGGCCTGTTCTGGCTCAGTTTGAATTTACCTTCCACGCTAGTCAGGGTAATTTCAAAACCAACAATAGCACTCAACATGCGCTCCCGCATTAACTGCGTTACTTCAAGCACCCACGGCTGCTCAAATGCTTTTTCATGTATGCCCACCAGTCGATGCAATGTTCGCTCCAGGTTTTCTTCTGATTGAATGCGAGCAATTCCGTAAGCGTGCACAGCCATGTAATTCCAGGTAGGAACTACCATATTTTTTGCTTCATACCAAGCGGGCGATACATACGCATGAGGACCATGAAACATCACCAAAATTTCCGCGTCCGCGGCGAAATCCTGCCATTGTGGATTGTTACGCGCCATGTGCCCAATCAACGTTCCCTGCGAGCCAATACTATTATCTAAAATCAAAGGTAAATGACTGGAAAATGGCCTGCTGCCTTGCTGTGTAACCACTGTGGCAAAGCTATGCTGACGCATAAACTCATGTAGCGTCGGCAAATCTTTTTCAATAAAATACTCTGGAATGTACATACTAATTGCCCAATAAAAAACCCGGCAAGCTTGCGCTAAACCGGGTTTCCCACGCTTTAGCTGTATTTATTATGCGCCCGCAAGCTGTTACTCAAATCGGCGCAGGTGGAAATTAACACCTGCCATACACCATTGTCAATGATCTCTATTCGTTCGCAGCCAAATCGAGGTCCAACTGACTGGCGTCATCGCCTTTGTTGGTATTGCCGTTTTCGCGCGCCGCTTCAATTTCATCCAGATACTCCGCCGTAATGTCGCCCGTGATGTAATCGCCGTCGAAGCAAGAGGCGTCAAAGTATTTGATGGCCGGATTGGCCTTGCGCACCGCAGCCTTGAGATCGTCCAGATCCTGATAAATCAATTTGTCGGCGCCGATTTCGCGGCAGATTTCATCATCAGTGCGCCCGGTGGCAATCAGTTCGCGGCGCGACGGCATATCTATGCCGTACACATTGGGGAAGCGCACCGGCGGCGCAGCAGAAGCAAAGTACACTTTGCGCGCCCCCGCTTCACGCGCCATCTGCACGATCTCGCGGCTAGTGGTGCCGCGCACGATGGAATCGTCCACCAGCAATACATTCTTGTCCTTGAATTCCACGCTGATTGCGTTGAGTTTCTGGCGCACCGATTTTTTTCGCATCGCCTGCCCTGGCATGATGAAGGTGCGCCCGATGTAACGATTTTTGACAAAACCCTCACGGAACGCGATACCCAGGCGATTGGCCAGTTGCAACGCGCTGGGGCGGCTGGAATCCGGGATGGGAATGACCACGTCAATATCGTGTTGCGGCCATACACGCGTGATTTTGTCGGCCAGGTTCTCGCCCATGTTCAAACGTGTTTCATAGACCGAGATGCCGTCTATCACAGAATCCGGGCGCGCCAGATAGACATATTCGAAAATGCAGGGATTGAGCATGGGATTTTCCGCGCATTGCCTGCTGTGCAGGTTGCCGTCGAAATCAATGAACACCGCTTCGCCCGGCGCGATGTCGCGCAAATATTTGAAGCCCAGCGTGTCCAGCGCCACGCTTTCCGAGGCGACCAGATATTCCCGGCCAAGGTCGGTTTGGAGGCTGCCCAGCACCAGCGGGCGAATACCATGGGCATCGCGAAATGCCAGCAGGCCGTAACCCGCGATCATAGCGACCACTGCGTAAGCACCCCGGCAACGGCGATGCACGCCGGACACCGCGTCAAAAATATTCTTGATGTCGAGGCGATAGCGCATGGTGGAATGGGCTTGCAACTCATGCGCCAGGACATTGAGCAACACTTCAGAATCGGAATGAGTATTGACGTGGCGCCGGTCTTCGAGAAACAACTCCTGCTGCAGTTGCTCGGTGTTGGTCAGGTTGCCGTTATGGCCAAGGACGATGCCGAACGGCGAATTGACATAGAACGGTTGCGCTTCATTGTGTTCTATGGCGGAGCCGGCAGTAGGATAGCGCACATGCGCGATGCCCGCGTTGCCGTGCAAGGCGCGCATATTGCGCGTGCGGAACACATCGCGCACCAAGCCGTTGCCCTTGTGCAGGTGGAAGGTGTTGCCGTCTATGGTAGCAATGCCCGCCGCATCCTGACCGCGATGCTGCAACACTAGTAGGCCATCATACAGCACCTGGTTGGCGGGGGTTTGCGCGATGAGGCCTAGGATGCCGCACATGATTTAATTCCAGTCATCAATTTTTCAATCCATTATTCACACGCTGCGCCACGCTGTCTGGCAATATGGCCAAGCCGCTCAAGGCCACTCTTTGCAGCGGCTTGCTCAGCGCGGCATCGCGCCAGAATGGTTGTTGCGGCAAGCTAGTCATGCCGGCCAGTAAAACAAGGATAAGCACCAGCAACACGCCGCGCAACATACCGAACAGCGTCCCCAAGGATTTATCCAGCCCGTCGAGACCAACCCATTTAACCACTTTAGACAGCAGCGCCGCTGCGATACTGCTGACTATCAATGTTCCCACGAACAATACAACGAAGGCCGCAACGGTTCTGGTGGCTTCAGCACCCAGTGCATCGGGCAGGTAAGGTGCAAGGCGAGCCGAAAAAATTAGTGACAGGAATGCTGCCCCGATCCAGCCCATCAACGACAGTACCTCATACACCACGCCGCGCCACCAACCCAGCATAGCCGACAATATGACAATCACAAGCACAGTGTAATCAAACCCCGTCATAGGTACCCTCAGTCTTGTGACTGGCTGACCACCGGTTTCAATCCTTGCATCTCAAGCTTGAGCCGTACCTGGTCTGCCGCTGCGCGTGTGGGGTATGGGCCGGCGCGCACACGTATTTTATCGCCGATATTTTCGGTATAGACCTTGATCCCCTCCGTGCGCAACTTTGTTTGCAAGCGATGGGCGGAATCGGCATTGGTAAATGCGCCTATCTGCACGACAAAACTTTCCTTCGGCGCAGCGGCGGGAGGAGAAGCTGCCGCCACAGCGGTGGGAGGAGAAACTTCCGCCGCAGGCGCAACGGGAGCGATAAGCACTTGCGATGCAGCAGCAGGGGCGGGAGCAGCTTCTACTGATGCGGCCTGGGGCGTATCCGGCACGGGTGGAATAGATATATTTGGCACAAACTCGGCCATCTTATCCTTATCCGGAATACGTATCTCGATATCGCTCCCCACGGACTGTGGTTCGCTGTCCAGCAGCATGGGTAACACCACCACAATGGCGGTAGACAACGCCACCGCGCCGATCAAGCGCCGCCTGGCCCGGCGTTTCAGGTTGTCTGCATCTTCCATGAGTTGCTTTGCCATCTAATGGGCACCCCTAAAAATTGAGATTTCATCCCAACTGCTGCGTTGCGGATAAAATTTCTTACTAACATAGCTATCCTATGCGGCGCTGCAAAACGAAGTTTCAGTGTAGGGTAACCTTTAGGTTAGCCAGAACTAAAATTTTTTCCGCGCCTTGCATTTGGGCGAACTCTGAATTTTTAGATGCGCCCTAATGAGTCTCCGCGCAAATCAGGCGTAGCGCAAACCGCGCGCCCGCATCACTTCCGCAACCGTATAAAATGAACCGAAGGCCGCGATTCTATCATTTTCAGTGGCCTCATTACAGGCATGATGCAGGGCATCCGTCACCGTGGCAAAGGTCCGCACCTCACCGCGCACCTCCGCGCTATGTAGCACCTGCGCCAATTCCGCAGCGGTTGCACCGCGTTCCGCTGCGATGCCCGCCACCAGCCATACATCCACCTGATTATTGAGCGTGTGCGCTACACCTACCATATCCTTGTCTTTGAGCATGGCGAACACCGCGAAAGTTTTCGCTTTAGACTTCATATCGACCAGGTTTTGCGCCAACGAGCGCGCCGCGTGGGGATTGTGCGCCACATCCAGAATCAGCATGGGCTTCCCCGGCACAACCTGAAAGCGTCCCGGCAAACCGACCTCGACCAGACCACGCCGCACCGCTGCCATACTCACCGGCAATTTATCTTTTAGCGTATCCAGCGCCGCCAGCGCGGCACTCGCGTTATGCAACTGGAATGCGCCGCGCAAAGCGGGATAAGGCAAGGCGCTGCGCGACCCGCTCACGCCCTGATAATTCCATTGCTGCGCGCCTGCCGTGAAAGTGAATTGCTCACCCAGACGCTGCAACTGCGCGCCGATACGCTGCGCCTCTGCGGTAATCGGGGCGGGCATATCCAGATCGCCGAATATCGCCACTTTCCCGGCACGGAAAATTCCCGCCTTCTCAAACGCAATCTGCTCACGGGTATTGCCCAGATATTCGGTATGGTCTATGTCCACACTAGTGACCACCGCGCAATCTGAATCAAACACATTTACCGCATCCAGCCGCCCGCCGAGACCGACTTCCAGCACCGCCACTTCTACCGCCTGATCAATGAAACACTGCATCGCAGCCAGCGTACCGAACTCGAAATAGGTCAGCTGGATTTCTGATTTTTCTGCAAAAGCGGCGCCTCGCACCTGCTCAATTTTTTCAAACGCGGCGCACAGCTCCGCATCACTCGCCTGACGCTTGGCGATGCGCACGCGCTCGTTGTAATCCAGTAGATGCGGCGAGGTATAGCAACCGACGCGATAGCCTGCCGCGTGGAGCATGGCTTCCAGCATCGCACACACCGAACCTTTGCCGTTGGTGCCGCCGACTACGATGATGGGAAAAGGTGGATTGAGTCCTAGCCGCTGTTTGACTTGGGCAACGCGCTCAAGGCCGAGCGCGATGGTTTTAGGATGCAAGGTTTCGAGGTAAGTCAGCCAGTCTTGAAACGCAAAATGCTTACTGGACATAGTGACCTGCTAGATTTCCGGCTGTTTGATTTGCTATTACCTTGCCTACAAACTCCGCCTCCAGCGCCTTCAACGCCAGCAGGTTGTCGCTAAAGATCATCTGGTTACCGAAGATGTCGCTCTCCGTTACCCGATGCTTCGCGTGATAACTCTTCGCAGGGTCTTCCAGCAAAATGCGCGGCTCCAGCTTGGGTCGCGCATCCTTACCGATCCAGGTGAGTTCGAGTTTTTGTTTTTTAGTCATTGGTCAGAGCGCCCCGCTTTGCTGATAAAACATCCAGCCCAACGCATGCGAAAACGGATTGTCAGATGGATCGAACGATCCATTTGAAATAATTCAGGCATCTGCGAACCCGACCCGCTTCAGAATTTTGCGCGCCAATATTTGGAAATCTCCATATGCCTCCCGCGCGGCATTGGCGTGGGCACCGATGGCGCCGTCGGCCACTTTGAGATGGAACATGGGTTTGCGCGCCTCCTGGGCGAGGGGAATTAGGCTCTGGTAGTGCTTCACCATGGCAAGACAATGCGGGTCTTTCCCTATCGGCGGCACCTCCGTCGTAGCGTCGTCCAATACGCTGTGGCGGTATTCTTCAGGAATACGGTTTATCCAACGGTTGTAGGCTTTTACTGGGCGACTTAGGCGAATACCGCCATGCATCTGGGCGATATAACCGACTGGACGCATTTCGCCTTTGGGAATTTCAAAGCCCGGAGTTGACCAGTTGTCCAGCCGCTTTTTCCATAGCCCGCGCCAACTGCGCAGGGTGGGGCCGAGGTTGCGCAACCCTTGCAGCGAGAACAAATCCGCACCCAAGGGGATCACTACATAGTCCGACGCAATGAGCGCCGACCGGTTGATTGCACCGAGATTGGGGCCGACATCAAAGAGAATAATGTCCGCCTCAAAACGCACGGCGGCTTCCTGCGCTACTTGCCAGAAAGCGGTTAAGACCCGGAATGGGCGCTTGAGATTGCTGTCTCCCATACTTTTTGGCCATTCGTCCGAAAGATGATCCTCAACGCCAGACAAGGCGAGATCACCTGGAATCAGCGCCAGATCGGGCGTGATTGTTTCAAACTCGGACGAGCGGATATCGCCGACTTCCAACAACGGCTGGATGCAACGGAATATGGTGTTGGCAGCCGTGGTTTGTTGCTCCCATATCTTTTCCAGTTTGTCCTCGTCCAGAAAAGCGGAAGTCAGATTGGCTTGGGGATCGAGGTCCACCACTAACACCCTGATGCCTTGCTCGGAGAACATCCAGGAAAGGTGGTAAACAAGTGAAGTCTTCCCTACACCGCCCTTATTGTTGAAAAAGGTGAGTACAGGGATACTCATGCCGTTCTCCGCACTTCAACCAGCACATGGCTCTCGTGGGCTTCGAAACGCGGCGGTGGGTTTCCATTCTCGGCCAGAAGACGACGTGCAAGGGCGATCCCCACGCCGAAACGTTGCACGTAGCCGAGAACCTTCATCGCTTCCGCAAGGTTAGGATTGCGGTAATCGGTAATGCCGGGATTGCCGAAGTTGTGCTGCGTTACCATTCCGAACGGGCCACCTGGGTTCATGATTTCTATACGGTCGTTGAACCAGGTAATGCGGATCGGCGCATGGGTTGCTTCATACGCCCTATGCATCACCGCATTGCGGACGAGTTGCTGCAACGCCGCCAGTGGGTAATCGGCATGCCGCTTTTCCACATTCTGCGAGCTGACATCGACCGCCGTTCGAATGTGTGATTCCAATTTGTCGTCGAGACGGCGCAGCATGTCACTCAGTCGGCCATCGATGGTTTCTTCGTCATGGATCGGATCACTTAGATCGGTGCCGTCAATTCTCAGGAACTGGATGTAGTTGCATGGCACAAGGTCACGTGGCCGGTTGCCGAGTACAACACAACCGAGCACGGTGGGTACCGGTTGATCCGCCAATTCGATCATCCGGCAAGTGGCCAGCCGTTCTTCGTAAGTTCTTTGATTGGCCGCCACCACATCGGCAGCGAAGGCGCTTGGCAGGTATTCCGACTCAAAGATCACGCGGTTGAGATCGGCGAGTGTGGCAAACGAAACCGGCTGCAAATCGAAGGGCAGATCCCGGTGACGCCGCTTCTTGTTGAGGATGCGTTCGTCTTGTCTGCTGGCAATGTCTCGTCTTGGGCCGGTGCGGATGTAAATACGGCCTTTGTATTTAACGGGCGGGGCATCGGCAGGTTGGACCGTCACAACGGCGATTTCTACTCCCCTGAGGTTGCGTTTCTCGACGGTCAGACTCGGCAGCGGCAAGATGTTGCCATCTGACCGGATGTCGGCCAGTTGCAGCAACAACTCGTCCGTTATACGCAAACCACTTGTCGTACCATCGTCCTTGACGCCTATGAAGACGACTCCCGGTTTCCGGTAATTGGGTAGATCATTAGCGTAGGCACAAACTGCCTGACGTACCTTATCGGGTGCATCACCCTTGAGCGACTCCTTACGCTCGACACGATCAGACTCCAGATCGATAAGATACCCTTCCAACTCAGCATCGCTCAGTGTCATGCCGCTTCTCCCGCCCGGGTCAACTGCCTCAGTATTTTACTACTCGCCATGATGTTCTCCCCCAAATTTTCTTTCGCGATTTTACCCTATTGGCAAGCTCATTAGCTGAGTCTCATGGCTCTTCAAGACTATAAGTTATCCACGAAAAGTGCAGACGGTGTCTGCGCTTTTGATGCAAGTGCGCCAAGTAGTGATTCTCCAGACGGCATCTGGAGAATTTCAGGAGTAGATTCTTCAAGATGCCGTCTGTCGGAGCGCGGGCGTCTCGCCCGTTTTTTTATTTAATTGATGCGGGCGAGACGCCCGCGTTCCCGGTCAATCGAACAGGATGCGCGGAATTCTACTATGCCGCCACCGCAACCGCTGGCTGCTTGGTCAGCAATGTAATGAGTGTGGCGAGCTGATCGCGCATCTGGCGCCTGTCCACGATCATGTCTATGGCGCCATGATCCAGTAATAATTCCGCGCGCTGAAAACCTTCCGGGAGGGTTTCTCGCACCGTCTGCTGGATCACGCGCGCGCCGGCAAAGCCGATCAGCGCGCCGGGTTCGGCGATAACTACGTCTCCCATGAAGGCGAAGCTGGCCGATACCCCGCCCATGGTGGGGTCGGTCAGCACGGAAATAAAGGGCAGTTTTTCTGCGCTTAACTGGGTCAGCGCGGCGCAGGTCTTGGCCATTTGCATCAATGACAGCAATCCTTCCTGCATACGCGCCCCGCCGCTGGCAGAAAAACAGACGAAGGGAATTTTCTGCTCGGTGGCAAGCTGTACCCCGCGCACGAAACGCTCGCCCACCACCGAACCCATGGAACCACCCATAAAGGTAAATTCAAACACGGCTGCCACCAGCGGGATGGTATGCACGCTGCCCTGCATCACCACCAGCGCGTCGGTCTCGCCGGTATCACGCTGCGCCGCCGTCAGGCGTTCGCTGTATTTCCGGCTATCCTTGAATTTAAGCGTATCCAGCGGTTGCACTTCGGCGCCAATCTCGAAACGCCCCTCGGTATCCAGCAGCCAATCCAGGCGGATACGCGCGGTAACCCGGTGGTGGTGAGCGCACTTGGGGCAAACGCTGAGATTTTTCTCTAGGTCAGAGTAGTACAGCACCTCCTGGCAGGACGGGCATTTATGCCACAAACCCTCAGGCACATTCTTCTTGCTTTCGGCTCCCAGCTCGCGGCGTTTGATCTTGGGGGGTAGTAATTTCTGGAACCAGCTCATCTCATACCTCCGTCTATGCAGGTTTTGTAGGTCGGGCTTCGCCTGACATGGTGGGCGGAGCCCACCCTACATCTTATCTATCGCCGTCCGTAATTCCCGCACCAGCCTGGCCACATTAGCTACTACATCCTGCTCGTTTGAATTCTCGATTTCCTGCACGATACGGCTACCCACCACTACACCATCGCACAGCTTGGCCACGGCGCGCGCGGTCTCTGCATCGCGGATGCCGAAACCCACGCCGATAGGCAGGCTGATGTGCTGGCGCAGGTGCGGAATTTTTTCGGCAATGGCGGACAAATCCAGATTACCCGCGCCGGTCACGCCCTTGAGCGACACGTAATACACATAGCCGCGCGCCAGCTTGGCCACTTGCGCGATGCGCGCATCGGACGTGGTCGGCGCGAGCAGAAAAATCGGGTCTATACCGTACCGATGCAGATGACCAAATGCTTCGTGGCTTTCTTCAGGCGGAAAATCCACCGTCAGCACACCGTCCACACCCACTTGTGCGCAGCGTGTAGCGAAGCGTTCCCAGCCCATCGCCTCCACGGGATTGCCGTAACCCATCAACACTACCGGCGTGCTGGCGTCCTTGCTGCGAAACTGCGCCACCATGTCGAGCACGCCATGCAATGTTACGCCATGCTTGAGCGCGCGCTCGGAAGCGCGCTGTATGGTCGGGCCGTCCGCCATCGGGTCGGAGAACGGCACACCCAGCTCAAGAATATCTGCGCCTGCTTTCACCAGCGCATGCATCAACTGCACCGTGGTTGCCGGATCGGGGTCGCCTGCGGTGATGAAGGGGATCAGCGCCTTGCTGCCGCGCTGTTGGAGTTTTTCAAAGGTGGTCTGGATACGTGACATGATGTCTATGAGGTTGTTTGGAAAAGTGCATCAATATTGCTGGTTACGCATACATTAACCGCCCGCCCTTTGGGGTTGGCACATTCTGCCCTCGCTCACGGGCTACTTCGATCCACAGGCTCATGGCCTCCTTGACATTGACCAGCGCGGCCTCGTGGCTATCACCATGCGCCATACAACCCGGAAGCTCAGGAACTTCCGCAACATATACCGAATCTTCTTCGCTCCAATAAATAATAATTTCGTAATGTTCCATCAGGCTTCCTTTCCCAATTTGTATTTGATAACCACCGCACGAACCTGTCTGACTTGATATGGTTTGGCTTTTGCGCCATCCCGTTGCAGATTGATCTGTACGGGTACTCCGTCAAGGCTAAATATGTGATGGCTACCACGCACCCGCATTTCAAAACCCAGGTATTTCAACAATCCGCAAAGCTCATCAAATTCAATATTCGTATCCGACAAGCCACGCAGTATCTGGAACAACGATTTAGCATGTTTGCTCATTTCACAGCGTAATCCCTGAAACTCGCGCCACCGTGGCCATGTCCTTGTCGCCGCGACCGGAGAGATTGACCAGCAGCACTTTATCCTTATCCATCATTGGCGCAATCTTCGCCGCGTAAGCCAAGGCATGGCTGGATTCCAGCGCCGGGATGATGCCTTCAAAATGACACAGATCGTGAAAAGCTTGCAGCGCCTCGCCATCTTCGATAGCCACATACTGCGCCCGTCCGCTGTCCTTGAGCCAGGAGTGTTCGGGGCCGACGCCGGGATAATCCAGCCCGGCTGAAATGGAATGCGTTTCGATGATCTGGCCGTTGTCGTCTTGCAACAGATAAGTACGGTTGCCGTGCAGCACCCCCGGCTTGCCCGCGCACAGCGCCGCCGCATGTTGACCGCTGGCAATACCACTGCCCGCCGCTTCCACGCCGATGAGCTGCACGCCGGGCACGTCTATGTAGGAATGAAAAATGCCCATCGCATTGGAACCGCCGCCGACGCAGGCAATCACTGCATCCGGTTGGCGTCCCGCCAATTCCGGCATCTGCACCACACATTCCTTGCCCACTACCGAATTAAAATCGCGCACCATCATCGGATATGGATGCGGCCCCGCCACCGTGCCGATGATGTAAAAGGTATTTTCAATGTTGGTGACCCAATCGCGCATCGCTTCGTTGAGCGCATCCTTGAGCGTCTTGGAGCCGCTCTCCACCGGCACCACGGTCGCGCCCAGCAACTTCATGCGATAGACATTGGTGGCTTGGCGCTTGATGTCTTCCGCGCCCATGTACACCACGCACTCCATGCCGTAGCGCGCCGCCACGGTAGCTGTCGCTACGCCGTGCTGCCCCGCGCCGGTCTCGGCGATGACGCGCGGCTTGCCCATGCGCTTGGCCAGTAGTGCCTGCCCTACGGTGTTGTTGACCTTGTGCGCGCCAGTATGATTCAGGTCTTCGCGCTTGAGATAAATCTGCGCGCCGCCCAGGCGCTGCGACCAGTGGCGCGCGTGATAAATCGGGCTGGGTCGTCCGACGTAGTGCTTCAGCTCGTAAGCAAATTCAGCGATAAACTCGGGGTCATTTTGATAATGCTCATAAGCCGCGCGCAATTCTTCCAGCGCACCCATCAGTGTTTCAGCGACGTAGATGCCGCCGTAAGGGCCGAAATGGCCGGATGAATCAGGATAGTTGTATGTCAATTCTTTTAACCTCGTTGATGAATGCTGCAATTTTCGCCGCATCCTTGATCCCTTTGGCTGCCTCCACACCGCTGGAAACATCTACTGCATATGGCCGCACCTGTTTGATCGCCTCTGCCACATTGCCCGCGTGCAAGCCACCGGACAGGATCACCGGCAGCGGCAAGTCATGCGGAATCAAATTCCAGTCGAACGACGCCCCAGTGCCGCCGTGCGTGCCTTCGATGAACGCATCCAGCAGCAAACCTTGCGCAGCCTTATAACGCACCGCGCATTGTAGCAAATCTACTCCCGTCCTGACCCGTACCGCCTTCAAATAAGGGCGCCCGAACTGCGCGCAGAATTCCGGCTCTTCCTCGCCGTGGAACTGCAACACATCCAGCGGCACCTGGCGCAATACCTCGCGAACTTCATCTTTGGCAGGATTCACGAACAACCCCACCAGCGTCACGAACGGCGGGGTCGCAGCCGCCAGTTGCGCCGCCTGTTGCAATGTTACATAGCGCGGACTCTTGTCATAGAACACTAGCCCGAGCGCATCCGCGCCGCTGCCTGCTGCGGCCTGCATATCCTGCGCACGCGTGATGCCACAAATCTTGATGCGGGTCATGTTGGTGAGGCGGGTAGCTAGAAAGTTGAGGCGGCATTGTAAATCATTCGGGCGAGAGTCAAACTGCCTATGTACTATTAGCCTGATCCGGATGTTTCATCAATGTCCAGCTGGCTTGGCTTCATTCACCGAAGACGCAGGCTTGGCCGGAAGGTCGCCCACTATCTGGAAGAATACCTCGTCACGCTTGACCATGCCGAGCTCGCTACGGGCGCGCTCTTCGATGGCTTCGGTGCCTTGTTTGAGGTCGCGCACTTCGGCATCCAGCACCGCGTTGCGCGTTTGGGTTTGTTGATTGGTTTGTTTCTGCGCCTCGACCTGGCGGTCGAGATCCCACACTTTCAACCAGCCACCCTTATCCAGCCATAGCGGGTACTGCAACAGCAGGATCAGGGATAGCAGTATCAGCGTGACCCAGCGCATCAAACCCCCTCTAGCTCCCCCTTGTCAGGGGGAGAGCCGAACTCGCTCCTCCCCTGACAAGGGGAGGCTGGGAGGGGTTTGTGGTTAATGGACAATCTGGGTTTACAGGCTGTTGCCTATGCCAGCTGGTAGTATGCATCGCGCCCGGGATAAGAAGCGCTGTCACCCAGGTCTTCTTCGATGCGTAGCAATTGATTATATTTTGCCATGCGGTCGGAGCGCGACATCGAACCGGTCTTGATCTGCAACACGTTAGTGGCAACGGCGAGGTCGGCAATCAAGGTGTCCTCGGTCTCGCCCGAACGGTGCGAGATAACGGCGGTGTAACCCGCACGCTTGGCCATTTCGATGGCGGCGAAGGTTTCGGTCAGCGTGCCGATCTGGTTGATTTTGATCAGGACGGAATTGGCC
>CAMTXD010000097.1:0-3628 GCA_947085625.1 uncultured Gallionellaceae bacterium
TAGTGTCATCCAGCTGATCAAAGCTAACGCCAGAGGATTTCGCAACTTCAATAACTATCGGGCAAGAATTCTGTTTCAGTGTGGCAAGCTGGATATGCGCTTAGGCTAATGAAAATTCACAGTGAATATGACGATGGACCACCAAAACTTCTCATAAAGCACTTTGCCGATATGCCATATCCGGCTCGGCTGGCGCATGTTCATCTGCGGCAGCGGCTCGGCGAAGAAATTGCCGCTGCCCATAGCGGCGCGGCCATCGCCGATCTCGATGAAGCACGAACCTTCTCCCCCGAAACGTCGCGGCGTGCCCTTGCCGGTCCAGGCACAGGCGAGGTTATGGGCGACTACTTCCGCCTGGCCGTGGGCGAGGACGCCCGCCTTCGGTAACGGCCGTCCCATCTTGAGGGGGATCGTGGTCACGTCACCGATGGCGAAAACATTCTCGTATTGGGTCTGGAGAGTGTTGCGGTCAACGGGTATCCAGCCGGACTCATTGACCAGATTGGCTTCTTTCACGACAGACGGCGCCTTATGCGGAGGCACATAAAAGAGCAGGTCGAATGCTGCCTCGGCGCCGTTGGCGAAAGCCAGCCGCCGCGCTTGCGTGTCAGCAGTTTTTATCTGGTGTTCCGGGTGATAGGCGATATCCCGCTGCTCGACCATGCCACGCATGGCAGCGGAAATAGCGGGCCCCGCCGTCAGCATGGGCCCCGCTTCGGCGGCGTAAAGATCAATGCGCGTCTGGCCGCGCACTCCTTTGTTGCGGCAAAAAGCATCAACCAGCATGGCCGCCTCGTAAGGCGCTGCGGGGCATTTGTATTGTGGGGTGGCGGTGAGGACGACGATGCGGCCTCCGCTAAATTGCGCCAGCGACTCGTGGATCGCCGTCGCTCCGGCCAATGTATAGATGCAATGCCCGGCCTCGCTCAGGCCGGGAATCGTGTCGGGCGCGTACTCGGCGCCTAAGGCGATAATCAGCGCATCGCCGCGTAGCGTAGCGCCTCCATCGAGCTCGACTTCCCGGCGGACTGGATCAATGCGCTTGACCGTCGCGTGGACAAATTCGACTCCACGGGCCGCAAGGCGGTCAAGCGGACGTGTAATGTTCCCGACGGAACGCTCGCCCACCATCAGCCAAAGCAGGGATGGGGGAAAGAAGTGCTGCTCGGCCTGGTCGATGACGATTACCCGGTCGGTTCGGGGAAGCCGGCGCCGGAGTGTTTCCGCCGCTACGATCCCGCCGATCCCGGCGCCCAGTACCAATACAGTTTTGCTCATGGCATGCCCCTGAAAAAATGTTGATTGTTAATATCAGACGCCGCGATTTGAATCCGCAACATCAGGCAATGTCTTTTTTTATCTGCTCGAATTCTTCCTTCGAGATTTCCCCCTTGGCATAGCGCTTTTTCAATATCTCCAACGGGGTTTCGGATTCTTCTTTAAAAGTTTTGAAGGGACATCCTCGTTGCCAAAAAAACAGGGGAACAAGAATCAGCAGGATGAGAAAAAAGAGCGAGGGGAATATCATCCACATTCCTCCCCACCACATATGATCAGGATACATTCTTTACCTCCTTTTTAAATTTGGAAAAAGAACCGGACGTTAGGGCATGTTAACGCTCGGACAGTATAGGCCGAGTTCAGGCCGGGTTCAATCTGGGATGCGTTTCCTCGCCGAACAGCCAGAGTATGCCGCCGGACAGCAGCATCGAAACCGCCACGAACCAGAACGCCGCTTCCACCGAGCCGCTGAAATGCGCGGCGATGCCCAGGCCGAGCGCGCCGATGCCGTAGCCCAGATCGCGCCAGAAGCGGTAGATGCCGATGGCCGAGCCGCGCCAGTTGGGATGAGAAATATCGGCTACCGCCGCCGAAAGATTCGGATACAACAAAGCCATGCCGAGACCGGAAACGGCGGCGGATAACCCCCACCATGCGACACCTTCGCCCAGCATCATCATTGCCACGCCTGCACCGCAAATCCACATTCCAAACACGTTGGGTTTGTGTCGCCCGATGTGGTCGGACAGTTTGCCGGTGAAGAATTGCGATCCCCCCCAGACGAAACCATAGATACCGACGATCCAGCCGATGTCGGGCAGGCTGAGGCCGCGCTGATAAAGGAACACGGGATAGAACACCCAGATCAGTGCATCGACGAACTTTTCTACCAGACCGGCCTGGCAGACAGCAGCCAAGCGTCTGTCGCGCCACGACATCAGCGAGAACACTTCCCATGTTGTCGGATGCGCACCGATATTGGCCGGATAGCGCGGCTTCAAGTCTGTAGATAGTCCGGCTTTATGTTTTACGGCCTCGCTCTTGGCCCACGGCAATGTGTCCTTGACCCACAGCAGAGTGAGCAGGATGGCGAGCAACACGGTCGCTAGGCCAAAGATCAAGATGCCAGTACGTGCGCCGAATGCGGTGGCCAGATAGGCGGTGATAATGCCCGCCAGCGCCAACCCGACATAACCGGAGAACTCGTTCAGCCCGATGGTCAGGCCGCGCTGGTCGGCGCGTGCAATATCGAGCTTGGAGGTCTGCGTCATCGACCAGGTCAGCCCTTGGTTGACGCCGAGCAACACCGTGGCGGCGACGATCCAGTTCCACGATGGTGCAAAATAGATTAGCAGCGGGATCGGGAGCGCCGCAATCCAGCCGAGCAGCAGCACTTTCTTGCGTCCGATGTGTTCAGACAGTCTTCCTGCAACGAAATTGAGCGTGCCTTTGACGAAACCGAACGCCACCACGAAAGCGGTGAGCAACATGAACGAATTTTTCGGTACGGCGAATTCCGATTCGGCCAGCGCGGGCACCACAGTGCGCATCATGCCGATGGTGAAACCCACCAGCATGACTTGCAGCAGTTGATGCAGGAACTGGTCGAGGTTAGCCCGAATGCCGTGGGTCAAGCTGCCGTGGGTGAGGTCGCCGTGACTCATTATGCGGCGATATTTGCGGCGACCATCTTGTCCATTTCGGCGGGGCGTGGCGGAATTTCCTTGAGCAGATTCTCGATGAAAGCTTCCTTGTTCATCGACAGCCCCTGATTCCAGCGCTTCTCAAAACCGATGGTCGAGCTCGGTTTTCCAGACAACCCCACCCCACAGACACTACCTGCCTGATGGCCGGGGAAGAGCTCAACTTCGTTGGACAGGTGCAGCAACTTGGCGTGGATGCTGTCATAGAGTTGCGCGGCCATCTCGCGTTCGCGTCCGAGCAGATCGGGGCGTCCTGTCGCGCCGACGAACAGTGTGTCGCCTGTTACGACGAACCAGGGCAGCTCCCCGCGACGCATGTCTGTTACCAACAGGCAAATGCTGTCCGGCGTATGGCCGGGAGTATGCAGCACCTCGACATTGACGTTGCCGAGGTTAAGCGACTGACCGTCGCGCAATGGTTCAAACTCGAACTTGACAAGACCTTTGTCCGATTCGTGCAAGCAGTAGGGCGCGCCGACCATCTGCGCAAGTTTCCTGCCGCCGGAGTAATGGTCGGCATGGACATGGGTATCGATGACGAAATTGATGGTGACGTTCGCCTTCTTCGCCTCCTCGATGTACCACTCCTCATCGCCCGCGACCACGTCCACCGCCATCGACTTACCCTTGGTGCCGCAGCCAAA
>CAMTXD010000098.1:0-4722 GCA_947085625.1 uncultured Gallionellaceae bacterium
CCTGTCTGGCTTAAAGGAAATCGGCTACAAAAGCGCCTGGCCGGTCCATATTTCGCCGCTTTTTTGACCAATAGAATGACTATTGGCCTGCAAAATCGTCAAAATCTGTCCTCGCCCAGCCACTTTTTCGCTTCGATTCTTTAAGTCAGACAGGCTGCTAGACTTGAAAACAATTCTGATCGGGGATGATTAAATATGATCGCACCCAAGCTCTCTCTTTCCGTGCAATATGTCAGTACTGCAGATAATCTACCCTCTCGCTCGCAATTTCGTCGTTGGGTGAAATTGGCATTGCTGCGCGATGTAAAAATCACTTTGCGTATTGCGGATGAAGTTGAAGCGCGCGCGCTGAATAAGGATTTTCGCGGTAAGGATTACGCCACCAATGTGTTGACCTTCGTGTACGACGATGCGCAAACCCCTCCCGGCCTCCCCTTGTCAGGGGAGGAGTCAGTGCTGTCCGGCGACATTGTGATCTGCGCACCGGTGGTGGAGCGGGAAGCGCGCGCACAGCACAAGGATTTGTCTGCGCATTACGCACACCTCTCTATCCACGCCGCCTTGCATTTGCAAGGCTATGACCACGAAAATGAGCAGGATGCCGTTGTAATGGAGGCGCTCGAAACTGCATTGCTGGCGAAATTAGGGTATGCTGATCCCTACCAAGTGGTAACTTAATCAAGTAAAGATGGATCAACCCGAAAGTAACAAACCCGTAAGTAATAAACCCAGTCTGCTGGAACGGCTTTCCGCGATGCTGTTGCGTGAGCCGGAAGACCGCGAGCAATTGGTGGTGCTGCTGCACTCCGCCTACGAACGCGATCTGCTGGATGCTGATGCCTTGTCCATGATGGAAGGGGTGATGCAGGTGGCGGAGCAGCAAGTGCGCGAAATCATGATCCCGCGCGCGCAGATGGATGTGATAGACATCAGCCAGCCGCCGGAACAATTCATCCCTTTCGTCATCGAAACCGCGCACTCGCGCTTCCCGGTCATAGACGGCAACAAGGACAACATCATCGGCATCCTGCTGGCCAAGGACTTGCTGCGCTATTACGCGGGCGAGGAATTTAATGTGCGCGACATGCTGCGCCCAGCCATATTCGTGCCGGAATCCAAGCGCATCAACGTGCTGCTGCGCGACTTTCGCAGCAACCGCAATCACATCGCGCTGGTGGTGGATGAATACGGCGGCGTGTGCGGCATGGTCACTATCGAGGACGTGCTGGAGCAGATCGTCGGCGATATCGAGGACGAATATGATGTCGACGAAGATGAAGACAATCTCATCCCGGACGGCGCGGGCAACTGGCGCGTCAAGGCGGCGACCGAGATCGCGGATTTCAACGAAGCGCTCGGCACGGATTTCAGCGATGAGGAATGCGACACCGTAGGCGGCCTGGTGCTCAAGGCCGCAGGCCAACTCCCCAAGCGCGGCGATAGCATCCCTATCGGTGATTTCATGTTCACCGTGCTGCGTGCCGACAGCAGGCGACTGCACTCGCTGTTGGTGGAATGCAAGCCGGAGGAGCGCGAGGCGAGTTCGTAGCATGTAGGGTGCGCCTGCGCACCATCCGGCTTTGATTTCAATCCAACTGGTGCGCAAGCGCATCCTACGGAACTGAATCCTCGTTCCCCGCTGACGTGATAAAATGCGCGCTTTCCCTGTTCACCGTTATTTGGAAGGCCGCCATGTTCTCCAGCAAAAATACTATCGCCCATACCGACCCGGAATTGTGGGCGGCAATCCAGGATGAAAACCGTCGTCAGGAAGATCACATCGAGCTGATCGCCTCGGAAAACTACACCAGTCCAGCAGTGATGGAGGCACAGGGCAGCCAGCTCACCAACAAGTATGCCGAGGGCTATCCCGGCAAGCGCTATTACGGCGGTTGCGAGTATGTGGACGTGGCCGAGCAACTGGCGATTGACCGCGTGAAGAAGTTGTTCGGCGCGGAATATGCCAGCGTGCAGCCGCACTCTGGTTCGCAAGCCAACCAGGCGGTGTATATGGCTGTGCTCAAGCCGGGCGACACCATCCTCGGTATGTCGCTGGCGCACGGTGGCCACCTGACCCACGGCGCTTCGGTGAACCTCAGCGGCAAGCTGTACCACGCCATAAGCTACGGCCTGAATGAAAAAGAAGAGATAGACTACGACGCGGTGCAGCTTCTGGCCAATGAGCACAAGCCGAAGATGATCGTAGCCGGGGCTTCCGCCTACTCGCTGGCGATAGACTGGAAACGCTTCCGCGCTATCGCAGATAGCGTAGGTGCTTACCTGTTCGTAGATATGGCGCACTATGCCGGGCTGATTGCCGCTGGTTATTATCCTTCTCCGGTGGGCATCGCCGACTTCGTCACCAGCACCACCCACAAGACGTTGCGCGGCCCGCGCGGCGGCATCATCCTGGCCAAGGCCGAATTCGAAAAGGTGCTCAATTCCGCGATATTCCCCGGCATCCAGGGCGGCCCGCTGATGCACGTCATCGCGGCCAAGGCGGTGGCGTTCAAGGAGGCGATGAGCAAGGAATTCAAGGCCTGCCAGAGTCAGGTAATAGATAATGCGCGCGTGATGGCGAAAGTGTTGCAGGAGCGCGGTTTGCGCATCGTATCCGGACGCACCGACAGCCACATGTTCCTGGTTGACCTGCAATCCAAGAACCTCACTGGCAAGGAAGCCGAAGCTGCGCTAGGCCGCGCCCATATCACGGTGAACAAGAACGCCATTCCCAATGACCCGCAAAAACCTTTCGTCACCAGCGGCATTCGCATCGGCAGCCCGGCCATGACCACGCGCGGCTTCAAGGAACTGGAAGCAGAAATGCTGGCGCACCTGATTGCGGATGTGCTGGACGCACCACAGGATGATGCCGTGATCAAGCGCGTGGCAGGCGAAGTAAAGCAGATGTGCGCGAAATTTCCGGTGTATGGTAATTAAGGCAGGACTGAGGACTGAGGACTGAGGACTGAGGTCAATGACTCAGCACTCAGTCCTCAGCACTCAGTCCTCGAACCTATGAAATGTCCGTTCTGTAAAGGTCCCGACACCCAAGTGGTGGATACGCGCGAAAGCGAGGAGGGTGACAGCATCCGCCGCCGCCGCCGCTGCCTGTCCTGCGATAAGCGTTTTACCACTTACGAGAGGGTGGAGCTGCGCATGCCGCAGGTGGTCAAGCAGAACGGCATGCGTTCGGAATTTGATGAAGAAAAGCTGCGCACCAGTTTCAACCGTGCGCTGCACAAACGGCCGGTTTCCACCGAACTGGTGGATGCGGCCATAGACCATGTGATACAAAAAGTATTTGCGCTGGGCGAGCGCGAGATTGGCACGCGCCAGATCGGCGAGATGGTAATGAAGGAATTGCTGAAGCTGGACAAGGTCGCTTATATCCGCTTTGCCTCGGTGTACAAGAGCTTTCAGGATGTGGGCGATTTTGCCGATGCGGTCGAGGCGGTGCGCAAATCACCGGCGCGACAGAAAAAACCAGCCAGCTGATCATGGCGACAGCGCAGGATAGTCACTGGATGGCTTGTGCGTTGCGCCTAGCGGAGCGCGGCCTATACAGCACCAGCCCCAATCCGCGCGTCGGCTGCGTGCTGGTGCGCGATGGCAAAGTGGTGGATGAGGGCTGGCACCAACGCGCTGGCGAAGCACATGCCGAAATCCATGCCTTGAGCGCAGCGGGAGAGCAGGCGCGTGGCGCGACGGCATACGTTACGTTGGAGCCATGCAGCCATCATGGGCGCACCCCACCTTGCACGGATGCCTTGCTTGCCGCAGGGGTGAAGCGTGTGGTGGCGGCAGTGCAAGACCCCAATCCGCAGGTGGCGGGCCTAGGCCTGGAAAAATTGCGCGCCGCCGGAATCGAAGTCGAGTGTGGTTTGATGGAAGCCGCAGCGCGTGAATTGAACATCGGATTTTTCACGCGCATGGTGCGCGGCATGCCGTGGGTACGCAGCAAAATAGCGATGAGCCTGGATGGCCGCACGGCATTGCATAACGGCGTGAGTCAATGGATCACTGGCAAGGCAGCCAGGCAGGATGTGCAACACTGGCGTGCGCGTTCCTGTGCGGTGCTTACTGGAATCAGCACGATATTAGCGGATGATCCGCAGCTTAACGTGCGTGAAGTTGAGACGTCGCGCCAGCCACTGCGCGTGGTGCTGGATAGCCAACTGCGCTTGCCAGTGTCGGCGCGTATTTTGCATTCACTCCCCTCCCCCTCGGGGGGAGAGGGTGGGGTTCTGGTTTACACCGCCACGCAAGACGCAATTAAAATCGCCGCGCTGGAAAAAGCGGGGGCGCGCGTTGTGTCATTGCCGGATGCAAACGGACGCGTGGATTTAAGCGCGGCATTACGCGACCTCGCGGCAAACAATTGTAACGAAGTGCTGGTGGAAGCGGGCAGCGTCTTGAATGGCGCGCTTTTGCAAGCAGGGCTGGTGGATGAGTTGGTGTTGTATCTCGCACCGCAATTGCTCGGCGATACGGCGCGCGGCATGGCGCAACTGGGCGAACTGATGTCGCTGGATCAGCGCATCGAGCTGGACTGGCAGGACGTGCGTCAGGTAGGGAAAGATTTGCGCATCGTGGCGCGGGTGAACAAATTTGTTGTTTTGTAGGGTGGGTGGAGCGTTTTTTCGTAACCCATCATTTCAAATTGCGCATGATTGGTTAAGCAAAAACGCAACACCCAAACAACAACAGGGAAAAATATCG
>CAMTXD010000099.1:0-20371 GCA_947085625.1 uncultured Gallionellaceae bacterium
AAGGCGCAACGACGCGGAATGGTCGTTCCATTCCAAGGAGTTGCAACGCAGCCATGTGCCGCAAAAATAGTGCAATCCATCCCGTAGCGGTCTCACCCATCGGGGGAAACGATCAATCATGAATAAATTTATTGAAATCATTTTGTTAAATATCCAGATGAGCGGTCAACTGGGGTTTCTAGGATCATGTTGTCGCCTCCTGATGCGCCGCTGTGGCGTGTTCCAGCGCGCCATCATAAACCACGCGCCCGTCGGCCAGACGCACCAGCCGATTAGCCTGGGCGGCAACGTCCAGCTCATGCGTGATGAGGACGATGGTGATGCCATCACGCTGATTGAGTTCGCTGAACAGCGCCATGATCTCCTGCCCGGTGTGGGTGTCTAGATTGCCGGTAGGTTCATCGGCGAGCAGCAGCTTGGGGTGGTTGACCAGGGCGCGGGCGATAGCGACGCGCTGCTGCTGTCCGCCGGAAATCTGGTTGGGACGCGAGCGGCGGTAAGCGCCGAGTCCGACCTTCTCCAGCATCTCGTTGGCGAGGACTATACGCTCGGCGCGCGAGGCACCGCGATAGACCAGCGGCAAGGCCACGTTGTCCTGCAGATTTGCCCGGGGCAGCAGATTAAAGCCCTGAAAGACAAAACCGATCACCTGATTGCGCAGGTGCGCCAGTTCGTCGCGGCTGTACTTGCTCACATCGCGGCCATTGAGAAAATAACTGCCGCTGGTGGCCACGTCGAGGCAGCCGAGTATATTCATCAAGGTGGACTTACCGGAACCGGATGGCCCCATGATGGCGACAAACTCGCCGGGCAGCACGGTGACCGACACGTCCTTGAGCACCGGCACCGGGCCGGAATCGGTATGATATTCCTTGTATAGCCGTTCAATATGGATGACGGGATGCGCATCCATCAGAACAACCTCATGCCGCTAGCAGCAGCTTTTTTGGCGGGCGGTTGGCTATCCTCGACGATGACCGCAGCACCTTCCTTGAGTTCACCGCCCACGACTTCAGTCATGCGATTATCGGTAATACCGACGGCGATGCGCAGCAGCTTGGGCTGGCCATTTTCCAGCACATACACCGTGCCCATCGGCGCGCTGTCGCCCTTGTCCTTGCCGCGCTCACCTTTTGCTTTATCACCGCGCGGATTTCCCTTACTGGATGCTGGTTCGACGGGACGGAAGCGTAATGCGGCATTGGGTGCCAGTAGCGCATCTTCGCGCTGGGCGATGGTGATGTTCACGTAAGCTGTCATGCCCGGCATGAGAATTTTTTCCGGGTTATCTACGGCGATGACCACGTTATAAGTCACCACATTCTGCTGCATGGTTGGGTTGAGCCGCACCTGACGCACCACGCCGCGAAAGCTGCGATCAGGAAATGCATCTACGCGAAAATTGGCTGGCTGGCCGACGCGAATTTTGCCTATGTCCGCTTCGGCATAGCTCGAGTCTATCTGCATTTTGCCCAAGTCCTGGGCAATCTTGAACAGGGTCGGTGTCTGCAAGCTTGCCGCCACGGTCTGGCCGAGATCCACCTCGCGCGATACCACCACCCCGGTGACCGGCGAACGGATCACGGTATAAGCCAGATTGGTGCGGTCGCGCGCGGCTTGCGCCTGCGCCACAAGCAGTTGCGCCTGCGCCAGCTTGAGCGCCTGCACCGCCTGATCCAGCCCCTGGCGCGACACGAATTCCTGCGCGTAGAGATTGCGCGACCGCGTTTCGTTGGCCTGCGCCAGTTCCAGCGAGGCAGTCGCACTGGCCACGTTTGCTTCGCTCTGTTGCAACTGCGCCCGGATCAGTGCGGGATCCAGCTCCAGCAACACCTGTCCGGCCTGCACATGGTCATTAAAATCGGCGTAGAGCTTTTGCACAATGCCGGAAACCTGGCTGCCGACATTCACCAGCCTGACCGGGTTCAGCGTGCCATTGGCCGAGACGGTCTGGGTGATGTCACCGCGTTCCAGCGGCGCAGTCACATAGCGATTCTCCGGCGCAAGTTGCCTGGGGCTGAGCCACCAGGCTATTGCCGCCAACACACCCAGCGCCAGCAAGATCAGCAAAATTTTTTTAGTTAAACGGATAGTCATTATGTGCCTTAGTTTTTTATTCCCGCCAGAGCAAGGGTATGTGGCCCAGTATTTTTTAGAGATGCCCTTACGTTTTCGAAAACAGAATTTCCAGGCGCATAAGCAGCAGTGGGTTGAGGCGATAATTCTGCTCTTTGGGGAAATGCAGTTGCGGGCTTAATTCGAAGAATAGCCAATCCCTGTGCAATCGGTAACGGTAATTGGTCAACAACACATACCCCGTCACCTGTGATTGCGGCTGGCTGACGCCAATTACACTCGCCTGATACAGCAAGGCGGCTCGTTCATTCAGGATATGATAAACCGTTAAATCCTGGCGCAGATCGAAGCTATTCTTGTCCTTGAGCCAAGTGGCATTGCTGCTGGCACGAAACAGCACATCTGCGCTGACAATACGTTCAAAGTCAAGCTGAGTACTCTCGCCCGCGCCTATGGTATTGAACCAGAACACAGACTGCGCCAATTTTAGTCGCCATTCTCCTACCGGCACTGCATAGCTGGCTCTAGCACGCACGAAAGGTTGCAACGGGCTGCGCAGTTTTACCCCCACATCCGTGCCAAAATTCCAGACCCCCTCCTCTGCCTTCTGATACCTTACCGCTGCGGCGTAACTGCCAGGCGCGATGACTTCATCAGGACGCACTGGCGGAGCTTGCGTCACTTCGCCTGTGGCATTGCCCGTGATATTTTTCTCGGGGTCTGTTTCCAGCAACAGGTGCAATCGCCTCTGTGCTGCCGGCAAAGACAGCTTGGCCCTGCCTCTCAGCGCGAACTTGCGCTGGCCGTCTGACTCCAGAACTTCACTGAGGTTCATCTGCAACACACTTTTATTGGTTTCCTGGAAATCACGGTCGTCACCGAAGAAACGATCAATGCCGCTAGCGAAGCTGACAAATTTTTCAGACAAATAATCACGCGGAGCATTGACCGGATCAAAAAAACTGGGTTCTGATTCCTGCCCAGTAGATTGTTCTGCGCCATGCAACTCCAGCGGGATAAGAAAAACCATGACCAGCAACAAGCCATTAAGCTGCAAGGCAGCAGCATAACAAGGACAGCGCATTCCCAATCTACTTGCGCTGTCCCGCCAGATACAACCAGGTTTCCACTACTGTATCCGGGTTGAGCGAAATCGCCTCTATCCCCTGCTCCACCAGCCACTGCGCCAGATCGGGATGATCGGACGGGCCCTGGCCGCAGATGCCGATGTATTTATCGGCCTTGCGGCACGCCTGGATGGCCATGCTGAATAGCGCTTTCACTGCCGGATTGCGCTCGTCGAATGCCCCCGCCACCAGGCCGGAATCGCGGTCTATGCCTAGGGTAAGCTGGGTCAGGTCATTGGAGCCGATGGAGAAGCCGTCGAAGTATTGCAGGAACTGTTCGGCCAGCAAGGCATTGGATGGAATTTCGCACATCATAATCACGCGCAACCCGTTCTCGCCACGCTTGAGGCCGTTCTTTTCCAGTTCAGCAATCACCCCCTGCGCCTCTTCCAGTGTGCGCACGAAAGGGATCATCACCTCGACGTTGGTCAGCCCCATCTCATCGCGCGCACGGCGCATGGCGCGGCACTCCAGCGCGAAGCAATCGCGGAAACTGTCGGCGATATAGCGCGACGCGCCGCGAAAACCGATCATCGGGTTTTCTTCGGTCGGCTCGTATTGCTTGCCGCCGAGCAGGCTGGAATATTCGTTGGACTTAAAGTCGGAAAAACGCACGATCACCGGCTTGGGTGCGAATGCCGCGCCCAGTGTGGCGATACCCTCGGCCATCTTCTCCACATAGAAATCTACCGGCGTGGCATAGCCTGCGGTCTTGGCTTCAATTTTCACCTTCAACTCGGCAGGCAGATCGGGATAGGCCAGTACCGCCTTGGGATGCACGCCTATCATGCGCGTGATGATGAATTCCAGCCGCGCCAGCCCGACGCCGGCATTGGGCAGGCGACTGAATTCAAAGGCCAGTTCCGGGTTGGCAATGTTGAGGGAAATTTTGACCGGCGGGGTCGGCATCTTGTCCAGAGCCAAGTCCAGCACCTCGATATCCAGTAATCCTTGATACACCTTGCCTTCATCGCCTTCGGCACAGGATACCGTCACCTCATCGCCATGTTTAAGAAGGCTGGTCGCGTCGCCGCAGCCCACCACCGCCGGTATGCCCAGTTCGCGCGCCACAATCGCGGCATGGCAGGTGCGCCCGCCGCGATTGGTGACGATGGCCGAGGCGCGCTTCATCACCGGTTCCCAGTCCGGGTCGGTCATGTCGGTCACCAGCACATCACCGGCTTGCACCTCAGCCATTTTGCTGGCATCGGCCACCAGACACACGCGCCCGCTGCCGATGCGCTGGCCGATGGCGCGACCGCTGACCAAAATATCAGATGAATTTTTCAAACGATAACGGCGCAAGGTATCCACTTTTTTCTGCGCCATCACCGTCTCTGGCCGCGCCTGCAAGATATACAGCTTGCCATCGAGGCCATCTTTGCCCCACTCGATATCCATCGCGCGTCCATAGTGTTGCTCTATGGTCAGCGCATAACGCGCCAGCTCTTCTACTTCCGCATCGTTAAGAGAAAAACGCTGGCGTTCAGCCAGTGGCACTTCTACCGTGCGCACCGAGTGTCCGGTTTCGCGGCCCGCACCGAATATCATTTTTATTAATTTGCTGCCGAGGTTGCGGCGTATGACCGCAGACTTTCCCTGCTGCAATGCCGGTTTGTACACATAAAATTCGTCCGGATTGACCGCACCCTGCACTACAGTCTCACCCAACCCATAAGCGGAAGTGACCAGCACCACCTGATCAAAACCCGATTCGGTATCCAGCGTAAATATCACGCCGCTGGCGCCGAGGTCGCTGCGCACCATGCGCTGCACGCCGGCCGACAAGGCCACTGCTGTAAGCGCAAAGCCCTGATGCACGCGATAGGAAATAGCACGGTCGTTATACAGCGAGGCGAACACCTGCTTAATCGCGGACAGCACATGCTCCACGCCATGAATATTGAGGAAAGTTTCCTGCTGCCCGGCGAAAGAAGCGCTCGGCAAATCTTCCGCCGTAGCCGAAGATCGGATCGCCAGTGAAATCTCGCCGCCTGCGTCCCCTTGCAATTTAACAGAGTCCAGCTTTTCATATGCCTGACGCACCTCATCTGTCAGGCGCTGCGACAGTGGGGTGTCCATGATCCACTGGCGTATCTGGCTGCCTGCCTTGGCCAGCGCGGTGAGGTCAGTCACAGAAAATTTTTCCAGCGTATCGCGTATACGCAGATCCAGTCCATCCTGCGCCAGAAAATCGCGATAGGCCGCAGCAGTCGTGGCAAAACCACCCGGCACGCGCACACCAAGTTGCCCAAGCTGGCTGATCATTTCGCCGAGCGAAGCATTCTTGCCGCCCACGCTGCCCACGTCACTCATACGCAACGTATCAAACCACGCGATATACTGTTGCTGTTCCATGTTTATCTCCACTGGGAACGCGGACGTCTCGTCCGCATGCAGGCGGAACGCCTGCGATCCAATCATAAGGTAACAGTTGACTGGAAATAGTTCAAGAATACATGAATAAAAAACGTACCGCTTTTTTCATTTCTGACCGCACCGGGTTGACTGCCGAGGTACTTGGGCGCGGCCTGCTCACGCAATTTGACGGCATTCAATTTGAGCGCATCACGTTGCCCTATATAGACACAGCGGACCAGGCGCGCGCAGCGGTGGCGCACATCAACGCCACAGCGCAAGCCGACGGCCAGCGCCCACTGCTATTCAGCACCCTTCTCCTGCCGGAAGTGCGCAGCATCATCGCACAAAGTAATGCACTTATCCTCGATCTGTTTGCAAGTTTTATCGCCCCACTGGAAGCGGAACTCGGCATTCCCTCTTCGCACGCGGTTGGCCGCTCGCACGGCGTGGGGGCGAGCTACACGGCGCGCATGGATGCGGTAAATTTTGCGCTCAGTCACGACGATGGCGGCATTACCCGCGAACTGCACCGCGCTGACATCATCCTGATCGGCGTATCGCGCTGCGGCAAAACCCCCACCTCGCTCTACCTCGCCCTGCAATTCGGAATTTATGCAGCCAACTACCCGCTGGTGCCGGAAGATTTTGCTACGGCACAATTACCACCTGCGTTAAAACCCCTGCGCGGCAAACTGCACGGCCTGACCATACGCCCGGAACGCCTGCAACAACTCCGTGCCGAGCGTTCGCCCAACAGCCGCTACGCGGCGCTGGATAATTGTCAGCTCGAAGTCAAGCAAGCAGAAAGCCTGATGCGACTAGCCAACATTCCCTATCTGGAGGTGACCGCAATGTCGGTGGAAGAAATCGCGACCACCCTCCTGCATCAGGCAGGATTGAAGCGATAGGGGGATGCAACATTGCGCTGCAACTTCACCCTGCCCGTAGCCGGTCAAGGTAAGACTGAACCCGGCTATTGAGGGCAGCAGGAAAAGTCACGATATCACGCACCAATGCATACAGGGGATATGCATGGCTATCAAACAGCCGATACTTCTCAACCATCTGTAACGTATGTACGCCCTCACCGGAAATATCCTTCCACTGCCCGGATGCCAACTGACGTCCGAGCGCATGGTGATGGGAACCCGCACTGGTCGCGGTTGTGACCAGATCCCCCAGACCTGCGTAACCCTGCACGGTTTGTTCCTCTCCCCCCAACGATTTCACAATGGCAGTCAGCTCCGCCATGGCTGCCACCATCAGATGCCCGCGCATGTTGTCGCCGAGCTGAAGTTCATCCGCGACGCCAAAAATAATGGCATACACATTTTTCAGGATCGCCGCCCAGGCGCACCCGTGCATATCTGCGCTCGGTTGGCAGCGCAACGGGCTTCCCTGAAACAGATGCTGCACCGTCTGAAAATCTGCGGGATCAGACGTGGCAACATCAGCAAAAGCGTAACGCCCCAACCGTATCTCTTCCGAGATCATCGGGCCATAGATTACGCCATGGCGATGGCGGTTTGATAACACGCTGACAAACACCTGTGCTGCCGTCCGTCCCGATTCATCCAGCCCCTTGGCGATGGTGAGGCACAGGCTGTCCTGTGGGAGATGAGGCACGATCCGGCTGGCAATTTCATGGTGCGCGTTTGTCGGCAGGCAAAATAATATCACCTGTGCCGCTGCGACCTCATCCTCCAGTGTTGAGCGGCTATCTTTTACCCCGGCCCGACTCCAGATGCGGACATCATGCCTTTCCGCCAACAGATATTCCATTGCATGCCCCATCTCGCCACAACCCAAAATCAATAGCCGTTGTTTCATCGCGTTATGTTCCTATCAACAAACCTAAATTCAGCAATTGGATCGCGGACGGGACGTCCGCGATCCCAGCATGCAATGACACCAATATGGCTCACCCAATTGGTGAGCTTCATCGAAGGCAAAAAAATCAGTATTCATGCGGGATTCCAGATGATTCAGAGCGGTTGATCGCCGTTTCCAGGATAAATTGTATCCATAAAAATTCTGGTTTCGTCATCCCTGCATGTAAACTATAGAAACTTCAGGCAAGCATACAATGACCTCAAAACAGATCATCTTTGTACCCGGCAAGAACCCCAAGCCTGCGGCTGCGCAGCATCGCGAATTGCTCTGGCGCACGCTTGTGGAAGGGGTACGCCGTGCTGATAGCACAGTTGCCGACACACTACGGGCGCACGACACGCAATTCCATCTCATTAGCTGGAACTATCTTTATTACCACACGCACAAGGATGTCACCCTCGACATTCCCTGGATTGATGCCCTGATCAACAAACATGGCCCCACCAGACAGGATATTCGTGTAGCCAACTCCTGGCATGTGTGGCTGGACCGCTTCCTCTTGTCCCTGGGCGATCGCATCCCACTGCTCATACGCTTGTTACCTGAAGAGATGCGCAGCACCGCCAGGGAGATTGATCGCTATTTTAACAATACCGATAACATCGCCTGCGATATACGCGAACTATTAAAGCAGTCGTTACGCCCCATGCTGGAAAAACAGGAAGCTGTTTTGCTGATCGGGCATAGTCTGGGTTCTGTCATTGCTTACGATACCCTGTGGGAGCTTTCGCGCCAGGAAGGGCTGGTTGGCAAAGTGGATTTTTTCACCATCGGCAGCCCTCTGGGAATGAATTATATTAAGCGGCGCTTGATGGGTATGAATGGTCAACGAGAAAAAAGCTATCCCGACAGAATCCGGCACTGGATAAATTTGGCCGCCGAGGGGGATGTTACCGCCCTTGATCGAAATTTTCACGATAGCTTCAAGGAAATGCGGGAGTTGGGTTTGGTAGAGTCCATTGAGGATCATTGCCAGGGTATCTACAATTTTTATCGCACTGATGAGGGTCTTAATTGCCATCGTTCCTATGGCTATCTGGTCAACCCTGCCGTTGGAAGCGTCATCGCAGACTGGTGGAAACATCATTGATGTTGCGGGCGAACAGCAGCTTATCCATCACTACTGGCGCGCACGCCGCGCCGCGCGCCTGCGCCATTCCCACACCACCATCACATACCACAGCATGCGCACGGCGAAATAACCGGCGATGGCCAGGCCTAACGCCAGCAGCGGCAATCCGACAGCGAGTGGCTTGCCCAACGCCATGGCCCAATCCAGCATGGGCGTGACCCAGTTGCTCCAGGTCATATGTGGCATGGCAAGGCCAGCGGGCGACAGGCCGTTATTGTACCCGGTAACGAACGCGCCGATCTGATATGCCAGCGCATACAGCGGCACGATGGTGAGCGGGTTGGTGTACACCGTGGTGAGCGCTGCCACCGGCAGATTGACGCGGAACAGCACCGCCAGCAGCACCGTGCCTATTATCTGGAACGGGCCGGGAATCAGCCCGCAGAACAGCCCGATGGCCACGCCGCCCGCCACCGAACGGCGGTGCAGGTGCCACAGGTTATGATGGTGCAGCCAGATGCCAAGCCAGCCAGCCCAGCGGCTTTGCTTGATCGTCTCGTGGTTGGGAATAAATTTTCTGAAATATTTTTTCGGCACGGTGTATTAGGTTTCCGGCAAAATCCGGGATGGTAGATTACCTGATTATACCGAATATGACAGCCACTCTTGCAGCGAAAGATTTTATACGTGAGCCAAAAAACTTCTGCCATGACTGACACGCACGGTCTGTCGCACGCCCTTCCATTCTGCCCCACTTCAGGTGAATGGATTCACGGCAAGATGGGTTGCAACAAAATTGCGCGCTTCTCTACGCGGTGAACCGCGTGAGAGCGTGTGAAACGTCCGGGTTAACCTGTACAACCTGCGGCAGCCCCCACTTCGCATCGTAAGTAATCCGGTGCAGATACAGCCCATCCGGCGCGAAAGTCGGTGCAGCCTGGTTGCGGCTGCGGCTTTCCAGCACTTCATGCATCCACTGTGGCGGATGCTTGCCTTTGCCGACATACACCAGACAGCCAATAATATTGCGCACCATATGGTGCAGAAAAGCATTGGCGCTGAGAGCGAAAACAATGGTGTCATCCTGCCGCTGAATGGCGATTTGCGCCAGGTTTTTGATGGGCGATTTGGCTTGGCATTCCGCCGCACGGAAGGCGCTGAAATCGTGTTCGCCCAATAGATACTGCGCCGCCGTGCGCATTTTTTCCACATCCAGCGAGGCATGGAACCAGCCAACCTTGCCGCTCTGTAGCGCGCTGCGCACCGGACGGTTGATGAGCAGGTAACGGTAGCTGCGCGCTTGCGCAGAAAAACGCGCATGAAATTCTTGCGGCACGGGGTGCGCCCACAGCACGGCAACACTGTGCGGTAGCAGCGCATTGACGCCGCGCACCCAGGCAGATAATGGACGCTCGACCTGGGTGTCGAAATGCACCACTTGTTCCAACGCATGTACGCCGGTATCGGTGCGCCCAGCGGCGATGATGGAAATGGGTTCGTTGGCGATGCTACTCAAGGCGGCTTGCAGCTGATCTTGCACGGTATGGCCACCAGACTGGCTCTGCCAGCCAAAGAATGGGCTGCCATCGTATTCCACCCCCAGTGAGATTCTCATAATAAAACGGGTGCGATTCTCATAACGCCTATTCTGGCGCGATGAATCGCGCCCCTGGCAGCCTGTCGGACTTGAAGAATCGAAGCGATTGTCGGCTGGGCGAGGACAGATTTTGACGATTCTTTGGTCAATAGTCATTCTATTGACCAAAGAATCGGCGAAACATGGACCGGCCAGGCGGATTTGCAGCCGATTTCTTTTCAGTCCGACAGGCTGCTAGGATAGTTGTTGCATCAAAGCTTCAGCTTCTGCGCGCTGCTGATCATTTCCATCGCGCACCACCTCCTCCAAAATTTCGCGCGCGCCTGCGCTATCTCCCATTTCCTGATAGGCCTTAGCCAGATCAAGCTTGGTGGCGATGTCTTCATGGAGATTTATCTCATCACCTACTGAAAGGATAGGAGAGGGGGTGGATGGTGCGAATGATTCATCCAGATTCAGGTTTATCTCGCTCAAACCGATGTCCATCGTTTCCTTGGTCTCAACTTTCTCTGGAGCGACTGCAAACTTGTCGGCGCTGGGGAAATCCAGTGTGAAGGCCAGATCCATGTCAGCACTTGCTGGAGCTGCCACTGCGGATTTTGCCTGCGTCGCTTCAGGGATGGGCGCATGACTGGCTGTTACATCAAGAATCAAATCGTCCAGATTCATAGTTGGCGCTTCTGCCAGCTTACCGCTACGCGCAGGCAGGCTGGTTTGGCTGCCGGTCACATCGGAGTCCAAGGGCGCATTCGTCATCACGGTGCTGTCATGACTGTCTGCTACGGCGGCTACCGGCGTTTTTGGTGCGCCAAAACCGAGATCGAAATCCAGGGCAAGCGGCTGCTCTGTTGCCTTACCCAAATTAGGCGTAGCAACAGGCACAGCATCTATCACTGCCGCCTGATCTGGCACCGCGCTGCCCGTGCCGCCATACATCGGATTGTTCGGCTCCAGCTTGCGGCCCAGCACAACTGCCTGTTCCCACGCCGCCGTATCGCCGGAATCCTGCAACTGGCGCGCCCCGGTAAAATCACCAGTTTCCGGAGAGGAATCGGCCGGCCCAAGAATGACTGGCGTTGCACTATCCTGGATACTATCTGCCTCATCTTCAGTCTCCCCCCATTTTTTCTTTTCGCGTCGCGTCACCATAAAACCGAAGCCGACCAACGCCAGCAATGCAGCAGCAATGCCCGCCAGGTAAAGTGGCTCGTCAACTATTTTATCCAGTAGTGTAGGCTCAAGAATTTCTGTATCTGGCTTCTGCAATGGCTGGTCCGGCTGAACAGCACTGGCAGCCATGTCTGCCGAGGAAGCAATGGCCGGAATAACCGGCACTTTAGGTAAAGTTTCCAGTTTGGCGGATTCAGTATTGATTTCCGATTTAGCAGTAGCCTGGCTCTTCAATTCCATCAGATGCTGCATGTCCTTGACATTTTTTTCCAGTAAAGCGACGCGTTCATTGCTTTCCTGCAGCGCCTTCTTCTTGGCGATGGCTTCCTCTTCCAGGGTAAGACCCTTGTTCTGCACGTCCTGGCCGCCGAGCGTCTCTCCCTTGGACAGCCTGACCACTTCCTTGGCTGATTCTTTGGCGGCAGGAGCCTTGTCGGCAACTGAGGTGTTAATCTTGCCGGAAACTTCGCGCGCGGCTGTCTCTTCTGCCGCAAGCACACTGGCTGCCGCAAGCTTTTGCCGATAGGCGTGCCAATCAGCGGCCTGGGCGCGTATTTCCGTCACCGCATCCGCCTGCGCCAGATCGTCCAGTTCGGATTGCTCCGGCACGCGCAGAATTTTGCCGGCCTTCAACCGGTTCATGTTTTTGCCGAAGAATGCATCAGCGTTGGCACGATACAGCGCGACCAGCATACGCTCCAGGCTGACATCGCCTGGCTTGGTCTGGCGCGCAAGTTTGCTCAGGGTGTCGCCGCGCTTAACCTTGAGGTTGATGGTGCCGGAAGCAACATTGCTTGGCTCAGCGGCTGCAGTGAATGTTTGGCTGGTGACGGGTATTGCCTCGACAGATACATCTTCATCCGCTGTCACGGTGGCGTTGGCCGCCTGTTCGTTCTGTGGTTCGAGCCCGGATTCGGCCAGCACGCTCAGTTCGACCGAACTGACTTCCTCGGCCTTGGGTAGTGCCGCAGCATAGCCTGGCGGATCGAGCAGAAAAGTGTATTCACGCAATAATCTGCCGGATGACCAGCTTAATTCCACCAGCAGGGTGACGAATGGCTCGTTAATCGGCTGCGTGGACGTTATTTTCAGATAAGGTTCGCCATTGTCTGCACGCGTCTCAATCTTGAATTTTAACTGGGGCAGGCCATAGGGATAATCCAAACCCGCGACCTTGAACATGTCAGGCGTAGCCAGGCGCGCCGAGACAGTGCCTGCTTCCGCCTTGCTGACCGCCTTCAGCCGAATCTCCACCATCAGGGGTTCACCCAGTGCGGTGGCCACGTTAATGCCGCCCATGCTAACGGCAAAAACAAAACCAGATAAGACTATACCGGCAACAAACCCCAATGTAACAATGAGTAATTTCAGCATGCAGCCACCCTTAAATAACGAAATTTAAACTTTATGGCACCTCTAAAAATTTATAGTTCGCTCAAATACAAGATGCGATAAAAAATTCGCAGCGCAGTATATGTTTTATATATAAGCAAGAAATTTTTATCGCAACGCCGTAGTTGAGATTAAATCTAGATTTTTAGTGGTGCCATTTATGTAAACAACATAACATCATGGAGTTAACAGTACAAGCTAAATACTCACATTATGCGTTAATCCATATATTTTTCTATCAGAATCTCAGCAATCTGCACACTGTTCAGCGCCGCGCCCTTGCGCAGATTATCGCTGACTATCCACAGATTCAAACCATTCGGGTGCGATATATCCTCGCGAATGCGCCCAACAAAAGTTGCGTCTTGCCCCGCCGCGTCAATGGCAGTAGGGTAACCACCCGGCTCGCGCTTGTCCATCACTTGCACGCCTGGAGCTTTTTCCAGCAAGGCACGCGCCTGATCAGCCGTAATTTTTTTGCGGGTCTCGATGTGTACCGCCTCGGAATGACCGTAAAATACTGGCACGCGCACTGCGGTAGGGTTCACCATGATACTGTCGTCTTCCAATATCTTGCGCGTCTCCCACACCATTTTCATTTCTTCCTTGGTGTAGCCATTTTCCATGAACACATCTATGTGCGGCAGCACATTGAACGCGATGCGCTTGGGATAGACCTCAACTATTACATCCTGATGATTTAACAGCGCGCTGGTCTGCTCTGCCAATTCATCTATGGCTTCCTTGCCAGTACCGGACACGGCTTGATAAGTGGCGACGTTGATGCGCTCTATGCCCACCGCATCATAAATAGGCTTCAACGCCACCAGCATCTGGATGGTGGAGCAGTTCGGGTTGGCGATAATACCGCGTTTTTTGTATTGTGCGATGGCGTGCGAATTAACCTCTGGCACCACCAGCGGGATATCGTCGTCATAACGAAAATGTGCGGTGTTATCTATCACCACGCAACCGGCTGCCGCCGCAATCGGCGCATATTTTTCCGATACGCTGCCACCGGCGGAGAATAGACCGATCTGTGCCTTGGAAAAATCAAAGCCTTCCACATCCAGCACCGTTAATTCCTTGCCTCTGAAGGTTATGCTAGAGCCAGCGGAACGGCTGGAAGCCAACGGATATAAATTACCCACTGGGAATTTGCGTTGCTCCAGCACGGACAGCATCACCTCGCCCACTGCGCCGGTGGCGCCCAATATGCATACATCGTATTTCTTGCTCATGCTTTTTCCTGATTAACCCATTCTTAAAGCGAGGCTACAACAGCATCGCCCATCGCATCCGTACCAATTTTTTCTGTACCCGTCTCGGCAATATCCGCCGTACGCAAACCACGTTGCAAGGTCTTGCGCACGGCGTTTTCAATGCGCTGCGCAATGTCTTCACGCGTAAAAGTGTAACGCATCATCATCGCCACGGACAAAATTGTCGCCAGCGGATTGGCAATATTCTCGCCGGCGATGTCCGGCGCGGAACCGTGACAGGGTTCATACAGCCCCTTGTTGTTCGCGTCCAACGAAGCCGACGGCAACATGCCGATGGATCCGGTCAACATCGAAGCTTCATCCGATAAAATGTCGCCGAAGATGTTGCCAGTCAGTATTACATCAAACTGCTTGGGGGCGCGCACCAGTTGCATGGCCGCGTTGTCCACATACATATGCGACAACGCAACCGCCGGATATTCCTGCGCCACCTCGGTCACCACCTCGCGCCACAATATGCTGGTGTCCAGCACATTGGCCTTGTCCACCGAGCACACTTTCCCCCCACCATTCAAACCGGCACGCTTCATTGCGATCTGGAAACCGACATGCGCCACACGGCGAATTTCCGATTCACTATACAACATGGTATCGAAGCCTTGCCGCTCGCCATTGTCCAGCTTGCGGATGCCGCGTGGCTGGCCGAAATAAATATCACCGGTCAGTTCGCGCAGAATCATGATGTCCAGCCCGGACACGATCTCCGGGCGTAATGAAGAGGCGTTGGCCAGCTCCGGATATAACAGCGCCGGACGCAGATTGGCGAACAGATTAAGCCCCTTGCGTATGCGCAACAAACCCTGCTCCGGGCGCAACGGACGCGCCAGCTGGTCGTATTGATATCCGCCCACCGCACCGAGCAACACAGCATCTGATTGCTGCGCCAATCTCAATGTAGCGTCCGGCAAAGGATCACCCGCATCGTCGTAACCTGCACCGCCGATATGCGCATATTCCAGTTCTATTTTCAGGCCATCACTGCGTAACGCTTCCAGCACCTTGACGGCCTGAGCCACGATTTCCGGTCCGATGCCATCACCCGGCAAAACTGCGATTTTCACGTTGTTCCTTCTTCATCATTCGTAGGATGGGTGGAGCGCGGCGCAACCCATAGTAACGGTCGGCAATGATGGGTTGCGCCGCGCCCCACCCATCCTACATAATTTATTCAGGCAAAGAGCCAGGGTGCTTCCGCCTTGCGCCGCGTTTCATATTCCTTGATCTCAGCCACATGCTGCAAAGTCAGGCCGATGTCATCCAGGCCATTCAGCAAGCAATGCTTGCGGAAAACCTCCACCTCAAATTTGTATACCTTGCCATCTGGCGTAGTAATGCTCTGCTGTTCCAGGTCTATCTTCAACTGGTAACCGGGTGTAGTGTCCACCGCCCTGAACAATTCATCCATGCTGGCCGCGTCGAGGTGTATCGGCAACAAGCCATTCTTGAAGCAGTTGTTGAAAAAAATGTCGGCAAAGCTGGTCGCGATGATGGCACGAAAACCGTAATCCACCAGCGCCCACGGTGCATGCTCGCGCGACGAGCCACAGCCAAAATTTTCGCGCGCCAGCAAAATCTGCGCACCCCGGTAGCGCGGCTGGTTTAGCACAAAATCCGGATTCAACGGACGTCCGGAATTGTCCCGACCCGGCTCGCCATGGTCGAGATAGCGCCACTCGTCAAACAGGTTCGGACCAAAGCCGGTGCGCTTGATGGACTTGAGAAATTGCTTGGGGATGATCGCATCCGTATCAACGTTAGCGCGATCCAACGGAACGGCCAGGCCTTCAAGACGAGTAAATTTATCCATTTATCGGCCGCTTCACTTATTTCGTCTCATCCGCTTTTTTCTCAATATTGGTGCCGAGTGTGGAGAGATCTTTGCCGAAGCCTTCCATGGTATTACACCCACCCAATATCATCAGCGGCAAAATTAACGCAGATACCAAAATTATTTTCAACATAACCTTCCTCCTAATCTATCGTTGTAAAAAAATTAATTCAGTAGTTCCTGACATCCGCAAAATGGCCTTCAATCGCCGCCATCGCTGCCATCGCCGGACTGACCAGATGCGTCCTGCCGCCCGACCCCTGCCGCCCTTCGAAATTACGGTTGGAGGTGGAAGCGCAACGCTCACCGGGTTCAAGACGGTCATCATTCATCGCCAGGCACATGGAACACCCCGGTTCGCGCCATTCAAAACCCGCTGCCAGAAATACCTTGTCCAGCCCTTCCTGTTCGGCCTGATGCTTGACCAGCCCGGAACCCGGCACCACCATCGCCACCTTCACGTTGCCTGCGATATGTTTGCCGCGCACTACGTCCGCCGCTACGCGCAAATCCTCGATGCGCGCATTGGTGCAGGAACCGATGAAGACCTTGTCAATGTAAATATCCTGTATAGCCACATTGGCCTGCAAGCCCATATATACCAGTGCTAGCTCGGCACTCTTGCGCTTGACCGGATCAGTCATGCTGGCAGGATCAGGCACACGACCGTCCACCGCCACCACCATTTCCGGCGAGGTTCCCCAGGTAACCTGCGGCTTGATGTCGCCAGCACTGAGCTTTACCACCTTATCAAAGCGCGCATCCTCATCACTATGCAAAGTGCGCCAATAGGTCACCGCCTGGTCCCACATTGCACCCTGCGGCGCGAACGGGCGACCCTTGAGATATTTGATTGTGGTGTCGTCTGCCGCAATAAGTCCCGCACGTGCGCCCGCCTCGATGGACATATTGCACACCGTCATGCGCCCTTCCATAGATAAAGCGCGGATCGCGCTACCGGCAAACTCAATCGCATAGCCAGTGCCGCCCGCCGTACCGATCTTGCCGATCACCGCCAGCACCATATCCTTGGCTGTCACGCCACGTCCAAGCTCACCATCCACCACTACCTGCATGGCCATGACTTTTTTCATCAACAAACATTGTGTCGCCATGACGTGCTCGACCTCGGACGTGCCGATGCCGAACGCCAGCGCCGCAAACGCGCCGTGCGTACTGGTATGCGAATCGCCGCACACCACGGTCATGCCGGGCAACGTTGCACCCTGCTCCGGGCCAATGATATGCACGATACCCTGGCGCATATCTGTCATCTTGAATTGGGTAATACCCAGTTCTTCACAATTCTGATCGAGCGTTTCCACTTGCAAACGCGAAATTGGATCGGCGATGCCCTGCGCGCGACCGGTAGTCGGCACGTTGTGATCTGCCACCGCCAGCATGGAATCAATGCGCCAAGGCTTGCGTCCGGCCAGACGCAAGCCCTCAAAGGCCTGCGGGCTGGTCACTTCATGCACCAGATGGCGGTCTATGTAGATCAACGCGGTGCCGTCGGATTCCTCGCGCACTACGTGACTGTTCCAGATTTTGTCGTAAAGAGTACTCATGCTTGCTTTCCGTTTCAGAGCAAGAGATTATGCCATATTATGGGCGGGGTGCGCCATCTGGCGTGGCTTCTTACCTGCCTGCCAAAGGCAAAAGATGGCATCGGCCAAAGTGTGGGCACGGCGCGCCGTGCCCCTACAATACCCCCACTCTCCGCAACTTCCAAACCATAACCCCCAAGCCCAGCAACCCTACGACCGCACTGAACGTAAACATCACACTTGCCCCCCAGTGCAACCATAGCGGGCCGCTTATCAATCCACCCAGCATGCCGCCCGCGCCGTAGGTGATGCTGCCGAACAGCGCCTGCCCCCCGGACTGGTGCCGCCCCTGAAAGAACTGGTGTACCAGCGCCACTGCCGCCGCATGAAAAGCGCCGAAAGTCATGGCGTGCAACACCTGCGCCAACAGCAACAATGGCAGCGTATCCACATACCAGCCGATAAGCAGGAAGCGCAGCACTACACAGGCAAAACTCACCATCAAAATTCGCGTCAGGGAAACATGCCGCATCAGCCACGGCATGGCAAAAAATACGCCGATCTCGCACAGCACGCCCAGCGCCCACAGCCAGCCTACCGCGCTTTTTGCATAGCCATGATCAACCAGATAGATTGAGTAAAAAGTATAGTAGGGGCCATGCGCCACCGCCATCAAAAAACACGCGCCGAACAATGCCAGCACCTGCGGCCGCAAGACTATGCGCATGATGGGCTGGCTGTCGGTGTGATGCGCCAGGATTTCGGTCGGCGGGATCTGGCGCGCGAAAAACAAGATGCCCAGCTTGATCGCCACGCCCACCCACAGAATCCAGGCGATGGCGATGATGTCGAAAGCGTAGCCCAGCCCCAATACCATTGTGATAAAACCAAGCGAACCCCAGGAACGGATGCGGCCATAACGCGCGCTGTGTTTACCCAGATAAGTCAACGTGGTCGCCTCCACCAGCGGCATGGATGCGCTCCAGAAAAAACTCATCAGCCCCATCACCAGCAGCAGCCCATAAAACTGCGTAGTGAAGAACACGCCCAGATAGCTCAGCGCAGCACCCAGCGCTGCGACCTGCACGACCAGCAGGCGCTTTCCCGTGCGGTCCGCCAGCCAGCCCCACAGGTTGGGCGCAATCATGCGCATCACCGGCTGCACCGACATCAAGATGGCGATCTGTATCGCGTCGAAATGAATGGATTGCAGGTACAGACTCCAGTAGGGCGCAAACATGCCCACAAAAGCGAAGTAAAAAAAGTAGAACCCGGCGATGCGCCAGTGATAATTTTTATTTGGGGTCACAATTCAGGAATGCTTGTTCAGGCTGACAGTACAATATATGCATGGCCACATTATCGCATGTGCATCAAATAATTTTGGCCATCCCACTTGAAATCCTGGCTAGCGCCTCCATTTCGCATGGACACGCTTTGTGGAGAATCCGATGGACTTTGTGGAGAACCCGATGAAACATTCTGAAACCGCAGCAGATCAGGCTGCACTGGCTGAGACCGTGGTTATACCCAGCCTGGAAGACATGCTGAAGCAAGCCGAACTAAATGCACAGGAACACCACGATGCTTGGCTGCGCGCCAAAGCCGAGTCGGAAAATATCCGCCGCCGGGCGCAGGAGGACATCAGCAAGGCGCAGAAATTTGCCGTGGAGCGCTTTTCCAACGAGATATTGGCGGTGAAAGACAGCCTGGAAGCCGGACTGGCCATAGAAACCGCTACCGTGGAAAGCTTCAAGAGCGGTATGGAACTGACACTCAAGCAATTATCCAGTGTCTTTGAAAAATTCCATATCAAGGAAATCAATCCGCTCGGCGAAAAATTCGATGCGCACAAGCATCAGGCCATTGGTATGCTGGAAAGCGAACAAGAGCCGAACACCGTGGTGAGCGTGATGCAGAAGGGTTATCAATTGCACGACCGGGTGTTGCGCCCGGCGTTGGTCATGGTGGCGAAGGCGAAGTAGCCCTCTCCCCTACCCCTCTCCCGCCAGCGGGAGAGGGCAGGAGCTAGCACTTGAAATATGTAATAGCCGCCCACACTTAAGTAACAACAGTTTTCAACATTCAACCGAAAGGAAGCATCATGGGAAAGATTATTGGTATTGACCTGGGCACCACCAACTCGTGCGTGGCCATTATGGAAAACGGCAAGCCCAAGGTGATCGAGAATGCCGAGGGCACGCGCACTACACCCTCCATCATCGCCTACATGGAAGACGGCGAAGTGCTGGTCGGTGCGGCGGCCAAGCGCCAGGCGGTGACCAACCCGAAGAACACGCTGTATGGCGTGAAGCGCCTGATCGGCCGCCGCTTTGAAGAGCCCATGGTGCAGAAGGACATCAAGATGGTGCCCTACAGCATCGTCAAAGCCAAGAACGGCGACGCCTGGATCAAGGTGCGCGACAAGGAAATATCCGCGCCGGAAATTTCTGCGCAAATACTGATGAAAATGAAAAAAACCGCCGAGGATTATCTGGGCGAACCAGTGACCGAGGCCGTCATCACCGTGCCCGCCTATTTCAACGATGCGCAGCGCCAGGCGACTAAGGACGCTGGGCGCATTGCCGGGCTGGAAGTGAAGCGGATTATTAATGAACCGACCGCAGCCGCATTGGCCTTTGGCTTGGATAAGCAGGAAGGCGACCGCAAAATTGCGGTGTACGACCTGGGCGGCGGTACGTTCGACATCTCCATCATAGACATCGCAGAAATCGAGGGCGAGCATCAGTTCGAAGTGCTGTCTACCAACGGCGACACCTTCCTCGGCGGTGAAGATTTCGACATGCGTGTGATCGAATATCTGGTGGATGAATTCAAGAAGGAAAGCGGTATAGACCTGACCAAGGACATGCTGGCGCTGCAACGCCTGAAAGACGCGGCAGAAAAAGCCAAGATCGAATTGTCTTCCGCGCAGCAAACCGACGTGAACCTGCCTTATATCACCGCAGACGCCAGCGGCCCCAAACACCTGGCGGTGAAGATCACCCGCGCCAAACTGGAAAGC
>CAMTXD010000100.1:0-29821 GCA_947085625.1 uncultured Gallionellaceae bacterium
AACTTCAATAACTATCGGGCAAGAATTCTGTTTCAGTGTGGCAAGCTGGATATGCGCTTAGGCTAATGAAAATTCACAGTGAATATGACGATGGACCAAAGGGATAGACCGTGGTATGCAATTCCGCGCCACCAGCGTTGCCAAAGCTGGCGATGACGCCGTTTTGCATCATGCTGCGCGTCAACCAGGCCAGCATCGCGCCGCCCACCGCATCCAGCGCCCCCGCCCATTGCGCCTTCTCCAGCGGGCGGTTGCTGGTCAGGTCAATTGCGCTGCGCGGCAACACCTCATGCGCGCCCAGCGATTTCAGGTAAGCATGCTCGCTGTCCTTACCGGTCACGGCCACCACGTGATAGCCAAGCTGCGCCAGCATGGGGATGGCGAGGCTGCCCACCCCGCCCGTGGCGCCGGTCACCAGCACCGGGCCGTTTTCAGGTTTTAGATCATTCTGCTCCAGCCGGTAGATGGACAGCGCGGCAGTGAACCCTGCCGTGCCCAGCGCCATCGTCTCAAATAGTGACAGTCCTTGCGGCAACGGCACCACCCAGTCGCCCGGCACGCGCACGAGCTCGGCATAGCCGCCGTCATGCGCTACGCCCATGTCATAACCGGTCACAATCACCTCATCGCCCGCTTTGAAGCGCGTATCTAGCGAGCTTTCCACCACGCCCGCCACATCCACGCCGCCCACGCAGGGAAAGCGCCGCACCACCTTGGTCGCGCCTGTCGCGGCCAACGCATCCTTGTAATTCACGCTGGAGTAAACGGCATGGATCACCACTACACCGGGATCCAGCTCATCCGGCGTCATATCCACAAAACGGCTGACCGTATTGCCGTTCTCGTTGAAAATGCGGTAGGCGTGGAATGTTTGCACGGTGTTCAACCTAGGCTAAATACAAATGTTGCCACAGAGAGCACAGAAAACACAGCAAAAATCGTATGCTCGCTACAATGCTCGCTAAATTTATTGACACCTTCCGGCATGGCATCTATCATCGGCTGGCAATAAGTTGGCTCGTTCAGCGTTACACTAATGATCACACGATCACACTTGCAAAGGACACCCCAATGAAAAAAATTCTATTCGCAGCATTGATAGCCGTAACAGCTGCACCGGCATTTGCAGCTGACGTTGGCGTTTCGCTTACCATCGGCCAGCCCGGCTTCTATGGCCGCATTGACATCGGTGATTTTCCTCAGCCACAACTCATCTTCTCGTCACCCGTCATTATTCAACGACCAGTGGGCGTAGTACTCGCACCGATTTACCTGAATGTTCCTCCCGGCCACGCCCAAAAATGGAGCAAGCACTGCCACAAGTACAATGCCTGCGGCCAGCCAGTCTACTTCGTGCAGGAGAGCTGGTACAACAACGAATACGTCCCGCAATACAACAAACGCCACGGCAAGCATAAGGATGGCAACAAAGGCAGCAATGGAAATCAGGGCAAGGGCCAAGATAAAGGCAAGGATTAGCGCGTAGGCTGAGCTGGACTGAGCTAACCCCTGCGCCCCATTTTTTCATTGTATGCAAATTGAAAGGAGCAACCATGAGAGTTTTATCCATCCTGCCTGCGGTTTTTATCACTTCGTTGTTAACCGGCTGCGGCAATCCACCACCCGCATACAGCTGACGTAGGCGTTGCGGTTAGCGTCAGCCAGCCCGGCTTCTATGGCCGCATTGACATCGGTGGTTTTCCTCAGCCACAACTCATCTTCTCGTCACCCGTCATTATTCTACGGCCAGTGGGCGTAGTACACCAACCGATTTACCTGCATGTGCCTCCCGGCCACTCCAAGAAATGGAGCAAGCATTGCCACGAGTACAATGCCTGCGGCCAGCCAGTCTACTTCGTGCAGGAGAACTGGTACAACAACGAATACGTCCCGCAATACCGTGAACGCCACGGCAAAGACAAAGATAAAGATAAAGGCAAGCATGACAAGGATTAGCGCGTAACTAGTGCAGGATTGCACGCCATTTGGAACTTAAGCGGCAAGGCTCGAGTGCCTTAAGATTGTGTATTGGGAGTGCCGACGTCCCCGTCGGCAATGGATGGTCAATGCCGACGTGGATGTCGGCGCTCCCATTCAGTGGCAAAATACGGCCACATGGTGAAAATGTTAGATCGAAATAAGTTTTTTCAAGATTGCAACACTACACTAACTCATGCCTAGCGCCAGCTATGCCTTGCGGCTTTCCAGTTCTTCCCAGCGCGCCATCAGTTGCAGCGACTCATCTTCAATTTCAGCCGCGCGAATCTGTAATTTTTTAGCTTGCTTGGGATCATCTCGATACATTTTTCCCGCTGCCAGGTTGGCGCCGATGTCAGCCTGCTCGCGTTCCAGCGTTTGAATGTCAGCCGGAATCTTTTCTAGCTCCTGCGCCTCCTTGACACTCAGCTTGCTTTTGGGTTTGGATGAAGCTGGCTGTGTAGCCTTGGGCGATGTGGCTTTAGCTTGCACCGCCTCGCGCGCAGGGGTTTTCTGCGCAGCCTCATGTTTTTTCACGCGCACCCAATCCTCATAGCCGCCGACATATTCCATCAGCTTGCCCTCGCCCTCGAAGGCGATGACCTGGGTCACCACGTTGTCTAAAAAGGCGCGGTCATGGCTGACCAAGAACAGCGTGCCATCGTACTCGGCCAGCAATTCTTCCAGCAGCTCCAGCGTTTCAATGTCGAGGTCGTTGGTCGGCTCGTCCAGCACCAATACATTGGCTGGACGGCTGAACAAACGCGCCAGCAACAGGCGGTTACGCTCGCCGCCAGACAAACTTTTTACTGGCGAACGCGCTCGTTCCGGCGCGAACAGAAAATCGCCGAGGTAGCTGATGATGTGTTTGCGCACGCCGCCGATCTCGATGAAATCTGCGCCCTGGCTGATAGTGTCGGCCAGCGTCGCTTCTTCATCCAGTTGCGCGCGCAACTGGTCGAAATACGCCACGGCCAGCTTGGTGCCCAGCTGCACCTTGCCGCTATCCGGCTGCATTTCACCGAGAATTATTTTGAGCAGCGTGCTCTTGCCAGAGCCGTTTGGACCCAACAAACCAATCTTGTCGCCGCGCTGAATGCGGCAGGAAAAATCGTCAATAATTCTTCTGTCGCCGAATGACTTGCTGACATGCGATAGTTCCGCCACCAGTTTGCCGGAGCGGTCACCCGCTTCAAGATTCATCTCGACCTTGCCCACACGCTCGCGCCGCGCACTGCGCTCGCGCCGCAACTGCTCCAGCCGCCGCACGCGCCCTTCGTTGCGCACGCCGCGTGCCTTGATGCCCTGGCGTATCCACACCTCTTCCTGCGCCAGCACCTTGTCGAATTTGGCGTTGAGCACCGCTTCGTCCTGCAGCATCAATTCCTTGGTGCACAGGTAAGCGGCGAAGTTGCCGGGGAAGCTGGCGAGCTTGCCGCGATCCAGCTCCACGATGCGCGTGGCGATGTTGTCGAGGAAGCGCCGGTCGTGGGTGACGAATAGCACGCTGCCGCGAAAATTATTGAGCAAGCCTTCCAGCCATTCGATGGAGGCGAAATCCAGATGATTGGTAGGCTCGTCCAGGATCAGCACATCTGGTTCAGCCACCAGCGCCTGTGCCAGCGCTACGCGCTTGCGCACGCCGCCGGAGAGATCGCCCACGCGGCTATCAGCATTCAGCTCCAGACGCTGGATGGCGGTCTCGATGCGCGCCTGCACCGCCCAGCCGTTCTGCGCCTCCAGTGCGGTTTGTAGCGGCTGCATCGCTTCCAATAATTTTTCGTAATCAGCATCTGGCTCGGCCAGTTGATGCGACAAATGATGGTAATCGGTGATGATCTGTTGCAACTCGCCCAGCCCGCGCGCCACTTCGTCGAACACGGTGGCGTCGACGTTCAGTACCGGCTCCTGGCTCACGTAACAAATACGTACGCCGGGCGCGCGCCACACGCTGCCATCATCCAGCGTGGCCTGGCTGGCCAGCACTTTCAGCATGCTGGACTTGCCGCCGCCGTTGCGCCCGATCAGGCCGACGCGTTCGCCTTCGTCCAGTTGGAAATCTACATGATCGAGCAGTGCTACATGGCCGTAAGCAAGCGCGGCGTTATTAAGGGAAATGTGTGGCATCAGTTATTGGACGGTTTGACCGGCAAGCCGGATTGATAGATAAGCGAAAAGGCGATGGCCCAAATTGCCATTACCCAATAGCCGAAAGCAGTGGTAAATCTGGCAACCACCATCACCACATCGCTATTGGGCAACAACTGCCAGGTAAACGGGAAGATGAATAGCAGCGCAGCCAGGACATTGGCCGCCAGCACCAGGCGATGGCCGAGACGATAACCGTTGCCATCGGGCTTGCCTTCGGGCGGGAAAGAGCGGCGTAAAACCAGCACCACAGACAACACGCCCAGTAACAGCACCGCGCCCATCAGCCGCCCGGGAATGTCCGCCTCCAGGGTCACCACGCCAAACAGTTCGAGCACCATCCGTCCCGCCCAGGCCACCCAGCGCATTGCCAGCGTTTCTGCGATAAGGAACCATGCTATAAATAAATTTAGGTTGGGATATTTCATGCTTTACCTCCGGCCAGCAACTTGTTCAAATCTTCAATAATTTCCCTGGAGTGACGCGCGGTGTCGACCTTGTCATACACCTTGCTGATTTTGCCTTGCGGATCTATCAAAAAGGTATAGCGTTTGGCAACCTTGAAAAATCCAAGATTCCTCAGCACGCCGTAGCGCACAGTCACCTCGGTGTTCTTGTCCGCCAGCAGCGGAAATGGCAGCTGGTGTTTCTTGGCGAATGCATCATGGCTGGCGCTGTTGTCCACGCTGATACCCGCCACCTGTGCACCGAGTGCCGTCAGCATATGCAAATCGTCGCGGAACTTGCATGCCTGCTCAGTGCAACCCGGCGTGTCGTTCTTGGGATAAAAATACAGCACCAGCCACTTGCCGCGAAAATCCGCCAGGGTGTAAATCTTGCCGTTCTGGTCGGGCAGGCTGAAATCCGGCGCGGCTGCCCCAACTTTGGGCACTTCTCCCGCACGCGCCATCTGGCTTGCCATCAGCCATCCAAACACGCCCAATATAAACAATGCTAATGCCAACCATTTCATGTCACTCTCCTCAGGGCACCTCTAAAAAACCAGATTTCATCCCAACTGCTGCGTTGCGGGAAAAATTTCTTGCTAACATAGCTATCATATGCGGCGCGGCAAAACGAAGTTTCAGTGTAGGGTAACCTTTAGGTTGGCCGGAACTAAAATTTTTTGCGCGCCTTGCATTTGGGCGAACTCTGAATTTTTAGAGGTGCCCTTGAGCCGCAAATTTTTCTGTCGTTATTCCAATTCTATTTCGAAGGTGAAACAAGGCGGCGACGAGCGAATGACGAAGACAGTACATTCAGTACGGCTAGGAATGAGCGAGGAAGCCAACGCAGTGTCACCGATGAAATAGAATTGGAATTACATGCGCCAAATGAACAGAGTGGAGCGGTGCAAGTCATCCACTGGCACAGTTTCATGGGGTGATTGGTCGGGAATGGTGAAGGTGCTGCTGATGAACAGTGTGCCGGGTCGCATTTCGGTGCGGGCTTTGTGCCAGAGTTGTGCCATCGGCACCGGCGAGAGATAGGCAAACACCACGTCATAGCGGGATAAATCGCAGTTCCACAAGCTCCCCCAATGTACACGACTGTTGGGGTGGCCGTTTAACCGGAGACGCAGCCAGCTCCAGAGAAACGGTAAAGGCGCCGCCTCCACGCCGACGTAAATTCCGTCCGGGCGAACACGGGCAAGGTGCGTCAGCACCCCGCCCAAACCTGAACCCAAATCCAGAAAGACGAAATCAGAATTTAGTTTTGCTGCCGGAAGCAAGCGCTCCAACGCGCGCCATACCTTGCTACTGGAAAGATACAAGGGGACTTGTGTACGAAAAGCGCTCCAATATATTAGCAATAAAAACAAAAATGCGGCAAGGAAGAGATTGGGAGGCAATTCCAGCGAGAGTGCCAGCACCAGAGAGGGCGCAAACAGGAGTTGTATTATCAACCACCATCTGGCGAGCCCGAAAAAAAAGCTGAACGTGGCGGCGATCATCCCCATCAGCAATGCGAACTTTAATGGCGAAGTATGCAACCCGGTGGCGACAACCACCAGCCACAAAATTAAAAATGCCACGCACTGCAACAGCAGCGCAACCATCGCCGGGGTAAATATTTTTGGCAACTGCCGCATCAGAGAGTCCCTGAGATTTGCTCGGACCGAAAAAATAAAAAAGCACCTTAGGTACAGGATCGATCAGTTCCGGCTGTCAGAGGATATCCATTGCAAGCCGGGAATGCGATTTCGGCTGTCAGCCCACGGGTGCCGAGGTCCGTATCAGGTAATCAAACGCCCCGAGCGCCGCCTTGGCGCCGTCGCCAGCCGCGATGATGATTTGCTTGAAAGGCACGGTCGTCACATCGCCAGCCGCAAACACGCCGGGCACCGAGGTCTGGCCTTTGGCATCGACGATGATCTCACCGTGTTTGGACAGCTCAACCACTCCCTTGAGCCAGTCAGTGTTCGGCAACAGGCCGATCTGGATGAACACGCCTTCGAGTTCCACCCTTTTCAACTCGCCTGTGGCTCGGTCCTTATAGACCAGGCCGTTGACCTTCTGGTCGCCGGTGATCTCGGTGGTCTGGGCATTGGTGAACACATCCATATTTTTCAGGCTCATGAGCTTACGCTGCAGCACGGCGTCGGCACGCAGCGCGGTGTCGAATTCGATCAGAGTCACATGGCCGACGATGCCGGCCAGATCAATCGCCGCCTCGACGCCCGAGTTGCCGCCGCCGATCACGGCCACGCGTTTTCCCTTGAATAGCGGTCCGTCGCAGTGCGGGCAGTAGGCCACGCCCTTGTTCTTGAACTCCTGCTCACCGGGCACGTTGATGTTACGCCAGCGCGCGCCGGTGGAGATGATTACCGACCGGCTTTTGAGCGAGGCGCCGCTTTCCAGCTGAATCTCGATCAGGTCAGTGCCAGAGCTGGCCCCGGGCACCAGCGCCTTCGCGCGCTGCAAATTCATAATGTCCACGTCGTAGTTGCGCACGTGCTCTTCCAGCGCGTGGGCAAACTTTGGCCCTTCAGTTTCTTTGACCGAGATGAAGTTCTCAATTCCCATGGTGTCCAGCACCTGGCCACCAAAACGCTCGGAAGCCACGCCAGTACGTATGCCCTTGCGCGCCGCGTACACTGCCGCTGCGGCGCCGGCGGGTCCGCCGCCGATGATCAACACGTCGAACGGGTCTTTGGCATCGATCTTTTTCGCTTCGCGTTCAACGCCACTGGTGTCGATCTTGGCGAGGATTTCTTCCAGGCTCATGCGGCCCTGGCCGAATTCGGTGCCGTTCAAAAAAACCGTGGGAACGGACATGACCTGGCGTTCCTTGACTTCGTCCTGGAAGGTGCCGCCTTCGATCATGGTACTGCGGATGCGCGGGTTCTGCACCGCCATCAGGTTCAACGCCTGGACCACGTCGGGGCAGTTGTGGCAGGTAAGCGAGACATAAATCTCGAACTCGAAATCGCCGTCGAGCGCGCGGATCTGGTCCAGCACCGCCTGCTCAACCTTGGGCGGATAGCCGCCGATCTGCAGCAGGGCCAGGATCAGTGAGGTGAATTCATGGCCCATCGGCAGACCGGCAAAACGCGGGCCGTGGTTTTCCCCCGGGCGGTTGATTGAAAAGGAGGGTTTGCGCTGTGAGTCGTGGCGGCTTTCAGTCAAGGTGACCAGCGGCGACGATTCCGCCACATCCTTGAGCAGCGACAGCACTTCCCCCGAGACCTTGCTGTCGTCAAGAGAAGCTACGATTTCAATCGGCTGTGTGGCGCGGTCGAGGTAAGTTTTCAGTTGGGCTTTGGTGGCGGCGTCGAGCATGGCAGTTTCACTTTCAGAATTACGTTGAGAAATAAAAAAGCCCGGGTGCAAGCGCGCCCGGGCTTTGGCACGCAAGGGGACTGTTTAGATCTTGCCAACCAGGTCGAACGATGGCTTCAGGGTTGCCGAGCCTTCTTCCCATTTGGCGGGGCAGACTTCACCGGGGTGAGCGGCTACGTACTGGGCGGCCTTGACCTTGCGCAGCAACTCGGCAGCATTACGGCCTATGCCTTCGGCGGTCACTTCCACGGACTGGATGATGCCTTGGGGATCGACGATGAACGTGCCACGGTCAGCCAGGCCCTGGCCTTCACGCATGTTGTCGAAGTTGCGGGTGATGGTGCCGGATGGGTCGCCTATCATTGCGTACTGGATCTTGCCTATGGTTTCCGAACTGTCATGCCATGCTTTGTGTGTAAAGTGCGTGTCGGTCGATACGGAGTAGATGTTCACGCCCATTTTCTGGAATTCAGCGTAATGGTCAGCCACGTCGCCCAGTTCCGTGGGGCAGACGAAGGTGAAATCGGCAGGATAGAAGAAGAACACGGACCACTTGCCCTTGACGTCTGCGTCAGATACTTCAATGAATTTGCCTGCCTTGTAGGCGCTGGCGTTGAACGGCTTGATCTCGGTATTGATAACGGACATGGTGCTTTCCTCTATAGGGTGGTTGAAAAGATTAAGAACCCAATAGTATATACCTAATGATGCCTTATGAGCAAATAGATATTTGCTATTTACCCATTGATTCTTCACGTGCTGCCAACCACAGAATGTACTCGTCAATCGGCATGGGTTTGGCAAAGTGATATCCCTGCAATGTATCAACGCCCATTTCTATCAGTAACGCTGCAGTACTCGCATCTTCCACCCCTTCAGCCACACATTCCATATTCAACGATTTGGCGATGGAGATGATTGCGGCCGCCATGCCGTGCCCGCTTTTTTCGTGTATGCGCTTGACAAAGGAAATATCAAGCTTGAGTTCATCCGCTGGAATTTCATGCAATTGTGATAGCGAGGAATAACCCACGCCGAAATCATCCACGGCAATGCCAAATCCTATACTATCCAGCTCCACGATGCGCTCGCGTGCATAGGCTACATCCGATAGCGCTATACCCTCAGTGATTTCCAGCATAATGCGATCCGGCGAAATTTTTGCCCGTGCCACATCGTCGTAGAATTGCTGGACGATGGTACTGGAAAATAATTGTCGCTTGGACAGATTGACCGACAAGCGATGATCCGCGGGCAAAAAAGCAAAGGCCTGCATCGCCTGTTGCCACACTATCTGCCCTAGCCGGTCTATCATGCCCAGGCTTTCCGCCATCGGAATAAATACCGAGGGTGGTATCCAGCCTTGTTCAGGGTCTTGCCAGCGCGCAAGTACTTCGGCTCCAATCACCTTGCCGGTTTTTGCAGAAATCAGGGGCTGCATCCATGCCTGAATTTCATTGTTGTTGATCGCATTGGACAAACGGCTTTGAATATAAAAAGACTGACGGCCCGGTTCTTTGGCGGCGATGGTGTTAAAAAACTGGATGTTGTTGCGCCCCTGTGCCTTGGCGTAAAACATCGCTCGGTCAGCCTGCGCCAACAAAGTTTCACTATCGCCGGCATCATCCGGATAAACAGCGAATCCCGCGCTGAAGATAAACGGAATATCCGTGCCCTCGATCGAAATATTTTTCTGTGTCAGCAAGGACAGCTTTTCCGTAATCTCCCGCGCATCCGCCAAGCTTTCCAGATCGGGACACAATACGACGAATTCATCACCACCCCAGCGGGCCAAAGTATCTGTTGTGCGCAATACCTTGCTCAGTTGCTCAGTCACCCGCTTGAGCATCAGGTCACCCATCTTGTGTCCAAAGTTGTCATTCACCTGCTTGAAATGGTCGAGATCAATAAATCCCAGCGCCACCCGCTTGCCGCTGCGCGCAGCGCGTGAAATCGCCATTTCCATGCGGTCTTCCAGCAAGACGCGATTGGGCAAGCCAGTGAGCGCGTCATGCAATGCCATATGATTGATCTGACGTTCCTGCTGGTAGGTGTTGGTGATATCTCGCACAACACCACGAATACACACAGCATTGTCACTTGTCTTGACGGCAGTGAAGCGCCCTTCTACCCAGTAATGGGCAGCAGAGTCATTGTTTCGGAAGATGCGGAAGCGAATAGTGATTTGCTGTTTCTGTTCGTATGTCAATGCACTAATCTGCTCTAAAACACCAGCGGTGTCCTCAGGGTGTACATAATTTTCAATATCGCAATTGCTAAAATCTTCCAGACCGGTCATTTTTTTCCATGCTGCAGTCGCCCGTGTCAAGCGGCCTTTCGGCGAAATCTCAATGACCGCATCCTGCAACAAATCCAAGGTTTGCAAATAGGTGCGCTGCTCTTCGTCACGCAGGGTGGCAGTTTTCATCAGTGTGGAAAGCTCCTGCGACAACATGCTAATCTGATCGTTTTTTCCCGCATCTGCCAGCGCCAGCAACTTGTTGGTTTCGTTGCCCCGGCCTATAACTTCCCCGTTATGAAAATTCAGGGCAGCAACAGCCAGTCCATCCAGCCTTGCACCCAGCCGCCTCAGCCATAGCCCAAATATCAAAAACAGCATGGCGCCAAACAACACAATCAGTGAAATAGACAGGGTTAAAATCAGCCCGACAGGAAGGCTGTTTTTTTCTGGAGAACGCAGCGTCAAAATAATCGGCTCCCGCTTGCCATCCTGCAGCAGCACCTCGCCCATTTGCATACTATCCTGATGATATTTGATGCCGTCCAGGTCAAAGCGGCTATACCCTGCAGGTGGAGAGGAAAAAGATTGCAAGGTCAAACTGCCTCCCGAACTGAGCAGTGGCTTGTTACCCAGCGAAAGATAAGTGGTGCTATCCGGATAATTAAGCCGGCTCAGCAAGGTGCTATCCCACGCTTTGAAGAAAATTATGTTCAAGCCGTCGTATGCAGGTGCTTGTACATTTTTTTTCACAATACTGTACAGCACACCATGCAGGGAGTCGTACCATAGCGATTGATTCTCGGCAAAGGCTTTTTCCAGTTGCGGATGTTCATGGTTGTTCCAGTAATTGAATATTATCTGTCTATTTTTTGTTGTCGTCATGACAATGCCATCCACGCCCATGTCTTCAGCCTGGGCAGTGATATAAGACAGCAACTTATCATGCAATGGCTGGTCTTTTAGTCTGAGCAAGCCTGACAATTCAATCACCCTGAGTAGATGATTGGCCCGCCCTTCCCAGGCCTGTTGCTGGCTCTTGAGACGCGGAACGAGGCTGGATAAATTACTTGTCAATTCGGACCGATTGAATCTGTCCGTTTGATGCTGGTATGCCAGCACAATAAAGACGCTCATCACCGCTGAAAATACAAACAACAATAGCAGTAATCGACGACTGAAGACCTGACTCAAGGTGCGCTGTTTGCTTCTATTCATAGCGTGCACTTGTGGGTTATTTAAGAGGTGTGCGTATGAAATCGGAAAATTTCAAATTTTTCTCATTCGGATCAATAGCTGTACTATGAAAAAAACGTTCGGTCGTTGCCACAGCATCGCTATCCCAATTCATACTTGTGGGATACATACCCTGATTGCGCTGCAAGATATTCACTAGCAACTCGTTTCGAGCAGGATCAAATCCCGGCTGATCGGCCAGCTTGCCTATAATTTCCTGTGCGGTATGCTGTGCCATCCATTGCAGGGTGCGATCGAACATGCGCAGTATTTTTTTGACAGTATCGGGATGTTTTAGCAACACATCCTCACGCGTGGCTAGGGCCGGACGAACGATGGGTCCTCCCAGTACTGCGTTGCTCTGTTTCGGCTGATACAAATCGACCAGGCTCACGGCTATCCCCTGCGCAATCAATTCAGACGCAAAAGGTTCATCTGCCATCAAGGCATCCACCGTACCGCTCTTCAACCCGGCGCTTTGCGTTTCCCGGGTTTGTCCGATAGAAACAAACTGGACATCGCTGCTCTTGAGCCCCGCCTTATGAATCAGATATTCCGTCATCATCTGACCATTTGAGCGCGTAGTCGAGGTACTGTTTGTCACGCCGATACGTCTGCCCTTGAGTTGGGCGATGTTGTGAATTTGTTTTTTAAGGTCGCTGCGCAACAGCAATACATTCATTGCCGTCTGGCCGAGCTGGCCGATGGCAATAACAGGCGAGCCATCGGCCCGGGACGCGGCAATAGCACCCAGTCCAGCTGCTATAAAATCACAATTCCTGTCCTCCAGATCACGCAACGCTATGGGGGCACCTTGAACATAGCGCAATTTAAGATTCAGCCCCTCCGCCTGATCGGCGCCAATGGCCTTGGCCAGATAAACCGGCAGATAGGACAAGGAGCCGGGCCCGGGTACGGCCAACACCACAGTTTCGGCAAAAACCGGGGCTGTGCTTATTGCCCACAAAGCAAACATGACGCTCAGCAACTGGAAGTATTTTTTCATTACGTTTTAGCTCCCTGCGCCGCATTGTTGCAGAATAAGAAAAGTCAGCAATCCAGATAATACACTACTGATAATATGGGTATTTATTACGGTTTAAATTTCTTCTCTATGATCATTTATTTTGAGACAAAAATCAATGGGGTAAGACTCTGAGGTTTCCCCATTGGTTAGACTTATTTCTGCATTGGAATATACTTTCCTGCTCCCAACCTAGCGCAAGCGGACACACGGACATGCAGCGTTAAAAAAACGGGCGCCTGATGGCGCCCGCGAAAAGGCCAGTGAAAACCTGTGCTTTAGAAGCTGTATTTCATATCCAACAATCAAAAGTGAAATAATTGTTGTCGTTTTTATCTGGAATTGAGATTACCAGTTGAACTGGGTACGCAATGTGATCGCCTTCTCGTCGTTGATCGGCAAACCGTTGACATCGTTGCCCAGAGAAGTGGCGAAGTCAGTCTGCGTGTAATTCAGCATGACGCGGGTCATGGCGTTCGGAATCCAGTTCAGACCGACCGTGACCGCGTCCGCTTCCCGGATACCGGTGAATGTACCCGTTGCAAAATCGCCTGCATCAAACTTGCTGAAACGCGCGCCGACCACCCAGGCTCCCATACCCTTAGCGCCTTTCATGAACTCCGAGTTGGGCTTGATGTTGCGGAATATACCGTCGCGGTAAGCATTCACGTAGCTTTCGCCGGTGATCGCCCACATCGCGCTGACGTAAGAAGATTTGACCTCGCGACTGAAGCCGGTGCCATCGAAAGAGACATTCATCCACTCGCCCTGCAGCTTGACCGGGCCGTAAGCCAGCGCCAGTTCCGCCCCGCTGCGCTCGCGATCGAACTCTGTGCCGCCGGACACATTGGGGGTAAAAAATGTGGCGCCACGTCCCTCGGTGCGGAAGCCGCTGGTGAGCGGACCGGCAGGCTGGGTACCCGTGGTGTAGGCGGTGCCAAGGTGAACCACGTAGTCCTTGTTGCCCAGCATTGCGGGAATATTGAAAGTGAGGCGACCGATCGTGTCCTTGCCGTCAACTATCGCGCTAGTGTCGTTGTTGTTCTGGCCGGCGCCGTTGGACAGAGCCAGCGCGTAGGTAACGCCGTCAAACGGCGCGCCATGCACCATCAGGCCGCGTTCCTTGCCCGGCGCAAAACTGCTGTTCATCGCGCGTTCCTGGAAGTCAATGTTGTTGGAGCTCACCATAGTCTCGAGGTTAAACGGCATCTTGAACTGGCCGACCCGGATCTGAGCCGGCTTGATCCAGCCATAGTTGACCCAGGCGACGTCCAGGCCTGTGGTTGCGGCGGCGTTTGCCGCTGCGGCGAATTCACCCACGACTTCGAAAGTGACATCTTCATAAACCTTGCCACTCATGCCGAGGCGGGCGCGGCGGATATCAAAGGTATCGGCGCTGCGGTCATCGGGAGAAAAGCCTCGGTAGTCGGCGTGTACGCGACCGATGATGCCGATCGAATGTTGCTTGTCGCCAGATTCGAGGCGGAAGCCGTCGCGGAATATGCCGGTCAACTTGGTGGGAGCGGCGGCTTCATCCTTGGCCTCCTTCATCTTCCTTTTCTGGCGCTCCTCGCGCGCTGTAGCGCGCATCTCCTGATATTCCTGTTCGGACACCACACCTTTCTCATTAAGCTTGTCGAGAAGGTCTTCGGCGGTCAGTGCGTGAGCCGGGGCGGCGGCGACGCCGAACAGTGCTACGATCGAAGCGGTAAGCAAGCTGCGCTTCAGTACGCTGGCCGCAGCCGGTGCATCATCAATCAATTTCTTGTGCATCATCAATTCTCCCAGTCATTTTGAAAGCCGCCATAGTGCGACTGCGGCAGATTAACCATGTAATGTTAAAAATTGATGACGGTTAAATGACAGAAATGTGACAGCGCTTTATGTATAGCGAAAAAAGTGCAGCAGGCCATTTGAGAGGTAACCGGGGCGCGTTAAGGGCATCTCTAAAAATTCAGAGTTCGCCCAAATGCAAGGCGCGATAAAAATTTTAGTTCCGGCTAACCCAAAGATTACCCTACACTGAAACTTCGTTTTGCAGCGCAATATATGTTTGATATATAAGCAAGAAATTTTTATCGCAACGCCGTAGTTGGGATGAAATCTGGATTTTTAGAGGTGCCCTTAAGAACATGCTTAACATGGAAGCCTACCTGATGGCCGTGCTATACATAGCGACATAAATCTACTGCGCGATTGGATGGCTGCGTTGCGCGGTGCTCGGCATCCGGGGCCGCGTAGCGGCAGACTTCTGTGTACACTCCGGCGCCTGCGCGCCGCGCACCTTGCCCTCCAATAGCTCGCTACGATTTCTGTCGCCATGTATAACATGGCTGTCACAATCAGCCCGCATACTTGCGGTTTTGTTCATGGCACGGGCGCAACAATGGAAAGTCCCTACAAAGGCAAGACCGGTTTAACGCGATTGTGGAATGCGGTCGGCTATTCGCTGGCCGGATTCCGTGCCGCATACAAACACGAAGACGCTTTCCGCCAGGAAGTCCTGCTCGCCGCCCTGCTGATTCCGCTGGCACTTTGGCTGCCGGTCGGCCACATCGGCAAGGCTTTGATGATAGCTAGCGTGCTGCTGGTGCTGATGGTCGAGCTGCTGAATTCCGCCGTGGAAGCCGCCGTAGACCGCATCTCGCTGGAAAACCACAACCTCGCCAAACGCGCCAAGGACATCGGTAGCTCGGCTGTGCTAGTCAGTCTAATCAATGTGCTAGTGGTATGGGCGCTGGTGCTGACCGGGTAACCCACCGCTGTCACAAATCCTTCAAGAGAGTTTAATCAAACCTTCATGCATGTGCGACATGATACGCACATGCATACGACAAATCACACACTTGCCCGGCACATCCCATCACCGTTGCGAATTGCGCTGGTGACCGAGACCTATCCACCGGAAATCAATGGCGTAGCCATCACCGTCGCTTGCATGGTGCATGGCCTGCGGCAACGGCAGCATCAGATTCATCTGATACGTCCGCGCCAACACGCACAAGACCGTGCGGCCCAGGAATCAGGTTATGAAGAAACGCTGGTATCGGGCATGCCGATCCCCGGTTACCCGGGACTTAAATCCGGATTGCCCGCAAAAGGCAAGCTGCTGCGCCTGTGGCAGAAGCAACGCCCGGATGTCGTGCATATTGCAACCGAGGGACCGCTGGGTTGGTCGGCGTGTTCTGCCGCGCGCAAGCTGGGCATTCCGATCAGCACGGATTTTCATACCAACTTCCATAACTACAGCCAGCACTACGGCGTGGGCTGGCTCAATAAACCGATCGCAGCCTATCTGCGCCACTTCCATAACAAAACCAATTGCACCATAGTGCCCACGAGTTCATTGCAACAAGAGCTGATGCAAAATGGTTACAAGGATGTATTGGTGGTGTCGCGTGGCGTGGATACAGAATTGTTTCATCCGGCAAAGCGCAGCGCAAATCTGCGCCAGCAATGGGGCGTAACGGATGATACACCCGTGGTCATTCTCGTCAGCCGACTCGCGGCGGAAAAGAATTTGTCCGTAGTGATTCAGGCATTCGAGCAGATGCGCGCAGCAAAGCCTGAAGCCAGGCTGGTGATGGTCGGCGACGGCCCTGCCCGCGCCGCACTGGAGCAGCAGCATCCACACGTCATCTTTGCCGGCATGCGTACGGGGGATGATCTCGCGGCGCACTATGCATCGGGTGACATCTTCCTCTACCCTAGTCTGACCGAAACCTACGGCAATGTCACCGTGGAAGCCATGGCCAGCGGCCTGGCCGTGCTGGCATATGACTATGCTGCCGCGCGCCAGCACATCCGCCACGAAGTGAATGGGCTGCTCGCACCCTTTGACGATGCAGCATCATTTGTCGGCCAAGCTGCCGCTTTAATCACTGATCCTGATCGCATTCAGCGCTTGCGCACCCAAGCGTGCCAGACAGTCACCATGCTGACGTGGGAGCACATCATCGGCCAACTGGAGAGTGTGTTAGTAGAGCTTGTGAAGACACAAGGAGTGAATCATGTCCAAACTGACCTATCGCCTGCAACGGATTAACCGCTGGGATATTGAACTGTGCCTGTTCTTTAACAGGCTGAACCGGAACATATCGGCGCGCACGTTGTTTCATCTGATTAGCCGCCTCGGTGATGGCGTATTCTGGTACATGTTGATGCTGGCGCTGTTGCTGGCCAACCCGGCAGAATCCTTGCCCGCCGTCGTACATATGCTCATCGTTGGCCTGGGTTGCACAGCGCTGTACAAATTAATCAAGGGCAAAACCCTGCGCCCACGCCCATTCAATGTCTATCCCAGTATCATTTGCAACAGCCAACCGCTCGACCAGTTCAGCTTTCCGTCCGGTCACACCTTACATGCCGTCGCCTTCAGCATCGTGGCTGTCGCCTATTTCCCTGCCTTGATCTGGCTGGTATTGCCGTTCACCGTGCTGGTTGCCCTGTCGCGTCCCATACTCGGCCTGCATTATCCCAGCGACGTGCTGGCCGGTGCCTTGATCGGTGCCACGTTGGCCACGTTTTCGCTCTACCTGTTCTAACCTTCTGCCACGCTTCCAAATAAATCCTGCGGCAACGGCATGCGGTGGCGCAACCGCATGGGCGCGATGAGTTCGATGCGCTCCCGTGCCGTAAGCACACAAGGAGGCTCGGCCTACTAAAGCGGCTGCTCTCCAGCCAGAATGCGATTGATGTGCGTGAGCCGTCCGGTCGTCACAGACGACCCACTAGGAGTAGTGTCAGGATTTTATTCCGCACACTACATGCGGTCACATGCCGGTGACAACCGGATAAGCACGGAATCAACCTTTGGCAATACCACATTGTGTGTCCTGACTACAGGAAATTCGGGCTAATAGCCAGGAGCAGCGTGGCATGTTCACTACTGCGGCAGTTAATCCACCACACCGCACTTTTTTTTATGCTGTAGCTGGTAGGTAAATTCGAGAGCAGCCGTGCTGCCACCCCGCCCAATGCCGGTTGATGCCCTACAATAAGAACACACTCCTCCGATTCCGGCCAGCCAGCCGCGTGCAATATGGCTTCAAGTGATGCACCTGGGGCAATATTCGGTTCAATGATAAAATTTTTAGTTAGCGCCAGTGCGGTTTGCTGGGTACGCTTTGCAGGGCTGACGAGGATGCGGACATCAGGTGGCAGACGGGAGCGTAAAAATGCGGCCATTTTTTCGGCTTGCTCTTCCCCCTTGCCGGTAAGCCGCCGCGCGCTGTCAGGTATGCCGTCCAACGCTTCGGCATGTCTCCAGAGTATCAGTTGCATGATTTCTTCCCACCTCCCGTTCGAATATTACACAAATATTACAATTCAATATTCAGGATATACCGTATACACTGTTTACCCGAACGTTTCATAAATTCGCGTGATGATCGCGCAGGATTTTGTTTGTCGTAGCACGCGTAGCGGGCGTCGTGTTTTGTGGAGGAGCGGTGTAGTTATTCATACACCCGACGGAACAAAACTTCGCATGGCAAACAAAAGACTAGCGAGGGCACGCGTTAATTTATGAAACGTTCGGGTTTAAACCATATCTTAATTGGAGAATAAATCATGACTGAAAAAAAGACCACCACCCGGCGCAAGACCACTCCAGAAAAATCACCTGCCAAGGTAGCCGTTGCGGCAATAACGGGGGAAAAAATCAAGAAAGCCAAAAAATCGGACAGCAAGGAAAAAGTGGTGCGCGACAGCTTTACCATGCCACAAAGTGATTATGCAAAAATTGCTGAGCTGAAGCAGGTTTGTCTAAAAATGGGCAGGCCAGTGAAGAAAAGCGAGCTGTTGCGTGCCGGCCTGCATGCCTTGGGCAAGCTAAGTGCATTAAATTTGAAAAAAGCAATTGTACAGATGGAGCTAATCAAGACTGGGCGTCCGAAGAAAAATTAAGCTGCATCAGCTTACCAGAAGCTTGGCAAGTTCCTGCAGCAGCTTTGCCTGAGCGCTGTGCTGAACACTACGACGTGTTTTTTTCTGGCGATAATGGCCTTCCATATCCATATCCCACGCCTGACAGTTGTCCTGGATATATACCTTCAGCCCTTCGTCAATTACGCGCTTTTTCAGTTTCTTGTCCAGCACCGGAAAGCACACTTCGATGCGGCGGAAAAAATTGCGGCTCATCCAGTCGGCGCTGCCCAGATACACGTCATGTGCCAGGCTGTTGCGAAAATAGAAGATGCGCGTGTGCTCCAGGAAGCGACCGATCACCGAGCGCACACGGATATTTTCGGATAGCCCCGGCACACCGGGACGCAACGCACACACCCCGCGCACGATAAGATCAATTTTTACACTGGCTTGGGAAGCTTCATACAACGCTATGATGGTTTCCGGTTCCAGCAGCGCGTTCATCTTGGCAATGATGTGCGCGCGCTTGCCTGATTTGGCGAGTTTTGTCTCGTTCCGGATGGCGCGCAGAATCTGGGCGTGCAGCGAGAACGGCGATTGCCACAGGTGGCGCAGTTCGCCCGCCTTGCCCAGACCGGTGAGTTGTGTGAACACCTGGTTTACATCGGCACAGATATCCTCGTTGCTGGTGAACAGGCCAAAGTCGGTGTAAAGCCGCGCGGTGCGCGGATGATAATTGCCGGTGCCGAGGTGCACATAGCGGCGCAGCTTGCCGTCCTCGCGCCGCACCACCATCAGCATCTTGGCGTGGGTCTTGTGGCCCACCACGCCGTACACCACATGCGCGCCGACTTCTTCCAGGCGGCTGGCCCAGTTGATGTTGGCCTCCTCGTCGAAGCGCGCCAACAGCTCCACCACCACCGTCACTTCCTTGCCGAGCCGGGTCGCCGTGATCAGCGCCTCCATCAATGCGGAATCAACGCCGGTGCGGTACACCGTCTGCTTGATGGCGACCACGTCGGGATCGGCGGCGGCCTGCTGGATGAAATCGATCACCGGCTTGAACGACTGAAAGGGATGGTGCAGCAACACATCGCCCTTGCGCATTACCTTGAACATGTCCGCGCCCTTCTTTTGTAAAGCTGTGGGCACACCGGGCGAGAAGAGCGAGAACTTCAGGTCGTCGCGCGCCACCTGGTCGGGAATGCCCATCAAACGCACCAGATTCACCGGGCCATCCACTCGATACAGGTCATCATGGCCCAGCTCGAATTGTTGCAACAAATATTCGGCCACTTGCGGCGAGCAGTTGTCGGTGATTTCCAGGCGCACCGCATTGCCGAAATGGCGTCGCGGCAATTCGCCCTGCAGGCTGATGCGCAGGTTTTTCACTTCCTCGTCATCCACGAACAGGTTGCTGTTGCGCGTGACGCGAAACTGGTGGCAACTCAGCACTTCCATGCCACCAAACAGTTCGCCGACATGGGCGTGCAGGATGGAGGAGAGGAATACAAAGCCGTGCGCGCAGCCGCTGATTTCCGGAGGTAGCGGGATGATGCGCGGCAGCACGCGCGGCGCCTGCACAATGGCTTTGGTAGAGTTGCGGCCGAAGGCATCCTTGCCTTGCAGTTCAACGGCAAAATTCAGACTCTTGTTGAGCACGCGCGGAAAAGGGTGGGACGGGTCTAGCCCGATGGGAGTGAGTACCGGCATGACTTCGCTGAAGAAAAACTGCCGCACCCAAGCGCGCTGCGCATCGTCCCATCGGGTTCGGCGCAGGAAACACACTCCCTGCATTTCAAGCGCAGGCAAAATGTCGTTGTTAAGCACATGATATTGGCGTTCAACTATCTGGCGCGCCTGTTCGCGCACCATGTCCAAAACTTTTCGTGCATCCATGCCATCCGGCCCGGCCGGGACGCCTGCCAGATTGATTTGCTCCTTAAGCCCGGCGACGCGGATTTCAAAAAATTCATCCAGGTTGCTGCTGACGATGCACAGGTATTTCAGACGCTCCAGGAGCGGTACGTCGGCGTTTTCCGCTTGCGCCAGCACGCGCCAGTTAAATTCCAGTTGCCCCACCTCACGGTTGAGAAAATTCTGCGCAATAAATTTTATTTCCATCTCTACGTCGGTTTAATTAATCAGTACGAGCGTAAGCGATTGTATCCCTAAATTGTTACAGTTTTGAGACGGTGGGTTATATGACCAAGTTTACCCCCAGCTCACGCCACTGCTTTATTTCTTCCTGCAAAACTGCTTCTGTCAGCGGGTTTTGCGCCAGCCAGTCGGCAGCCACTCCCAAGTAAAATTGCCGGGCGCTGAAGCTAACCTGCAGATCGGGTAAGGCCACATCGCTGCGGCTGCGGTAAAACAATACCGCCAGGCGCAACGCCATAACCAGCGCAAGGTCTTGCGGCATATCCAGCATGCCGCGCATCTTGTTCAGACTGCCGCGGTGTGCCAGCGTCAACAGGCTGAGCTGACTTTGCTCTTTCCTGGAAAATCCCGGCATATCGGCATTCTTGAGGATATAGGCAGTATGCTTGTGGTAGCCGCTATGCGCGACGCTGATGCCGATTTCATGCAGGATGGCCGCCCAGGCCAGCAGGCGTATTGCGTCTTCACCGGCTTGCCCATGCAAAAATTGCCGCGCCAGTTGCCCGGCCAAATACGCCACACGTTCTGCCTGGCGCGCATCCACGTGATAGCGGCGCATGAATTGCTGCGCGGTGACGTCGCGCATGTCGTGCTGATGGAAGCGCCCCAGCAGGTCATACAGCACGCCTTCGCGCAGTGCGCCGGTTATAGGCTGCATGTGCTGGATACCGAGTTCACAAAAAGCGGCATGCATAATGGCGTAGCCGCCAGGCAAAATTGGGATGCGGTCGGGCTTGAGTCCGTTCAGGTCGAGGCGGTGTACATCGCCCGCCTCGAGCAACTGTTCACGCAAGCGTTCTAGGCCATCAAGCGTAATTCCCTCCTGGCTGTAACCATTTTGCTCGAGGATGGCGCATAGCGCGTGTACGCTGCCCGACGACCCCAGCGCTTGATCCCAGTGGCCCTGCGAAAATTCTGCCGCTACGGTTTGCAGCTCGTTGCGCGCGGCGAATTCGGCCTGCCTGAGATTGGATTTGGTGATCTTGCCATCGGGGAAGAAACGCAGACTGTAGCTGACACAACCCATGTACAGGCTTTCCAGCTTGAGCGGTTCATGGCCTTGGCCAATGATAAATTCAGTGGAGCCGCCGCCAATATCTATCACCAGACGCTTGTCGTCCGATTGTGGCAGGCCATGCGCGGCACCCAGGTAAATAAGGCGCGCTTCCTCGTGGCCAGAGATGACGTCTATAGAAATGCCAAGCGCAGTTTCGGCTTGCTGCAAAAATTCTGGGGCGTTCTTCGCCACGCGCAGGGTATTGGTAGCCACTGCCCGCACCGCCTTGCGCGGCAATTCCCGTAGCCGCTCGCCAAAACGCTCCAGGCAAACCAGGGCGTGTTGCTGGGTTTTTTTGTTGAGGTAATTATCTTCAGATAGACCTGCGGCAAGGCGCACGGACTCACGCATGCCGTCCAGCATGTATAGCTGGTCGTTTTCCACGCGGGCCACTTGCAAACGAAAGCTGTTGGATCCGAGATCAACTGCCGCGAGTATGGATTGCTTTTGCACTAACTGACCTTCCCCAAAATGGTGTTCTCCGCTATGACCGGCTCAACTAGCCCGAATGTTTCATAAATTCGCGTGATGATCGCGCAGGATTTTGTTTGTCGTAGCACGCGTCACAAATGAAACGTCGGGCTAGACACTTCGCGCTCAATCTCTTCCACTGACACATGGCGCACGTCGCGCCCACTGACCATATATACCACATATTCAGAAATATTCTTTGCATGATCGCCGATACGCTCAATCGCTTTTGCCACAAACAAAATATCCAGCGCAGTGGAGATGGTGCGCGGGTCTTCAATCATGAAAGTGATGAGGTAGCGCAGGGTGGTGCGGTATTTCTCGTCCACCTGGTCATCCTGTCGTGCCACTTGCGTAACGGTGGCGAGGTCAAGATAGGCGAAGGCATCCAGTGATTTGTGCAGCATATCTTGCACCAGTTTTGCGGCACGGGTAATTTCCGTATAGCGCGGCAGATAGAGGCGCTCCTTCTGCGACAACTGCTTGCCCATGTAGGCGATCTTTTTCGCCTCGTCGCCGATGCGTTCGAGATCGGTGATGGTCTTGATCACGGTCATCACCATGCGCAAGTCGCCGGCAGTGGGCTGGCGGCGCACGATGATGTGTCCGCACATTTTGTCTATCTCCACCTGCAGCCCGTTGACGCGGTGGTCATCGGCGATGACGCGGTTCATCAGCGCCATGTCGCCGCTGGTCAGCGCCTCGATCGGCACTGCGCTGGCCACGTTTTCGCTCTACCTGTTTTAACCTTTGGCCACGCTGCCAAACAAATCCTGCGGCAACGGCAGGCGGTGGCGCAACTGCATGGGCGCGATGCCTCCGATGCGCTCCCGTGCCGTAAGCACACAAGGAGGCTCGGCCTGCCAAAGCGGCTCCTCTCCGGCCAGAATGCGATTGATGTGCGTGAGCTGACCGGTCATCTCGTTCAGATAATAATTGAAGCGGCGGCGCAAACCGGCATCCAGCAAGCGCGCGCCCTTGTAGCACAAGGCCGGCAGGCCGCTGCGGCGCAAGCCGCTATCCGCCTTGGCCAGACAGAGCAGCGTACGCCGCGCCGCTTTGGCCGAACAATCGAAATGCCGGGCCACATAGTCGGCCAGGATGTCGCGGTTTTGATCCAGTAACGCGCCCGGTCGCGCAAACAGGTGTGGGCTGACGTGCGCATCCATTGCCCACTCGACCGCCGCATGCGTCGCCATTGGCACGGCCAGCCACATCTTCTCATGGGCGGGAACGAAATGATTATGCGCGATCACATCCGCCAGCAGATGGCTGACATAGCCCAGGGCGAGAGCCTGTTCCTCATCGCTGCGGGCGCTGCCAAGCAATGCCCTGGGATATTTCCAGCGATGCGTGTCGCTCAAATTATGCGCCCCAAAACGCCCGCCTATCAGCGCCAAGTCCGGCAAACAGGCGCCCGCTAAAACCAACTGCGGACAGGCCTTGACCGCGCGCCGGAAGCGGCCATCGGTAAGCGGGACAGCCCACAACAACAACTTGGCAAAATAGACATGGGTGTACAAACCCCACGCATACGCATCAGCGCTGTAACACAGCAGCGGTACTAACCAGCGCCAATGGGCAAGGATGCTTCGCATGTCAGCAGTTTCCACGGCAGATGAGAAGCTTTGATGACCGCAAAATGATTTTTTTGTGACAGCCGTATGGATACATGCCCAAACAAGAGAGCATATCAAAGAATAGAACTGATAAATCACGGCACAGTAAACAAAACGTAATAAACCGGGCGTAGAATTTTTTCTATGGGAAATGCAAAGCCACATCCAACCTGGGCGGAAGACAATAAAGCAGGTGAATATGCCGCCCTGGCGGCAGAGATCGAGGCTATACGAAGAAGCTTGACCAACCTTGAAACAAGCAGTCTGATAACAACCTCAGGGGTTCTTCCCGCGCAACGCGAGAGTGCGCGCAACCTGCTGCACTACATCGCATTGCGCCGCCATGATTTGCGCGCCCTGCAAACCCGTTTGTCGCAACTGGGATTGTCCTCGCTTGGGCGCGCCGAAGCGCATGTACTGCCAAACATTGATGCGGTACTAACCGTGCTCGATCAGCTTTGCGGGGTAGAGCGCCCAAACCTGAAAGCGGATGTTGCCACGCCGGATTTCATGAGTGGCCCAAAGTTGCTGCGGCAGCACACGAAAATGCTGCTGGGTAAACGGTCGCAAGAGCGTCAGGTGAGCATCATGGTCACCATGCCCAGCGAGGCGGCTGGCAATTACAGCTTGATTCGTGACTTGTTGGCACGGGGCATGGATTGCATACGCATCAATTGTGCACATGATGATGCGGCTGCCTGGCAAGCCATGATCCAGCACCTGCGGCAGGCTGAGCGTGAAGTCGGACGACCCTGCCGGGTTCTCATGGATCTGGCCGGTCCCAAGTTGCGTACCGGACCGGTTGAACCCGGTCCTGCCGTGGTGCACATCCGTCCCAAGCGGGATGCATATGGCAGGGTAGTTGCGCCAGCCAAGGTCTGGCTGTTTGACGAAACATCCGGTCTTGCCCCGCCCGCGGAAGCGGACGCCAGCTTGCCTGTTGCCCCCAACTGGCTAAAGCGACTATCCAGCGGGGATCACATTCGCTTTGTGGACACCGCCGATCGTGACCGTCACCTGGAAGTGGTCAAAACTGACAAGCATGCAGCATGGGCGCAGTCGGTGAATTCGGCCTTTGTTACGCCCGGCACAATACTGCAACACCTGCCTGCACACGGGTCATCACCGCGCCCACATGAAACCGAGGTAGGCGATATTCCCCGACTGGATGGATACCTCCTGCTGCAGTGCGGGGACAAGTTACTGCTTACCCCGACCCTGCAACCTGGTGTGCCCGCAAAACTGGGCAAGACAGGCCAGGTGCGCTATCCAGCAAAGATCGGATGCACCCTGCCCGAGGTTTTTGAAGATGTCCGGGTCGGAGACGCAATCTGGCTGGATGACGGCAAGATAGGCGGGGTGGTCGAGCAAAAGGATGTTGCGGGTTTGACGGTACGTATCCTGCACGCGCGTCCCGGTGGTGAAAAACTGCGCGGGGACAAAGGAATCAATTTGCCGGATAGCCTGTCGCGCTTGCCTGCCATGACCGAACGGGATCGCGCCGATCTGCGTTTTGTGGTGGAACATGCCGATCTGGTTGCCCTGTCATTTGCCAGCAGCCCGCAAGATGTCGCCGGCCTGATCAAGGAAATCGGTCGTATCGGCAAGCGCCGTCCGGGCATCGTACTCAAGATCGAAACGCGGCGCGGTTTTGAAAACCTGCCCGGCATGTTACTGGAAGCCATGCGCACGCCTGCCTGCGGCGTAATGATCGCACGCGGCGATCTGGCGGTGGAGTGCGGCTATCAACGGCTGGCCGAGGTGCAGGAAGAAATTCTCTGGGTGTGCGAGGCTGCGCATGTCCCGGTGATTTGGGCAACCCAGGTGCTGGAAAACCTGGCCAAGGATGGCATTCCCTCGCGTGCGGAAATCTCGGACGCAGCCTTGGGGAATCGGGCCGAATGCGTGATGCTGAACAAGGGCGCGCATATTTTGAAGGCGGTTGAGACGCTGGACGATATTCTGTGCCGCATGCAGAACCATCAGGACAAAAAACGTTCGATGATGCGCGGGCTGAAGCTGGCCAAGGACTTTCATTCGGATTCCTGATCAGGCGGCGCAATCCCGTGTACATGGAAAATCTGTCTTCCATGCATCTAGCACGGATGTTTCATGAATTGACGCGCACCCAGTCAATTTCACATCGCCTTTAAGCATTAGTGGAATGTCAAAAATGGCGGCAACTTTCAGCAAGGCGAGCCTCGCGAAAAACTGATTCCTGCCCTATTTCACGATTACAAAATGCTTGGCCCATGATAAATTACGATTTCCAGAACACTGCTTGATTACTAACATTCAGCATGGATTTTCTCAGGGCAGTCAATTGACCCGACAGGTCGTGCGCGATCCAGCCCTTGGCCAAATCGACCACCTCCTGATGGTTCTCCAAAGCGGGATCCGCTGCCAACCAGTCCAGCAGACAATGCGCCACCGCATCATCATTGATATGGCCGAGAACTTCTTGCACTTCACTTAATGCGGCAAGGTAAGACTCAGCTTTCTGCTTTTTGTACAAGGGCGCAAAAAATTCTGCGCTATATCTGAGCTTCTTGGCGAGAATACGCAAGGCGTGCAACGCCGTGGCATCGGCGGTATTCAGTTGCAGTCCGGATTGGGAGAATCGTTCGGACAACTTATCCAAACGACGGTTCGCAAAATCTTGTGCCCGCTGAACGGTTTCTGTCTCTTGCTGCCAATAAGCACCGTTCATCCAGATGGCGAAACGTAATAGCAACCGCTGCAATTCACGAACATGATCTGTGCTGCGCAGTGCAGCATAACAGGCTGCGCGCTGCAGCTCACTGGCTGCCAGCAACGCCTGCAAACCAGCATGTCCTGCCATGCGTTTACACATAGGTTTCACCGTTTGCGCAATGAACACATCCCATTCGCGTATGCGCCCCAACTCGACGCATAGCGCCGAAACATCATTGTACAATCCGGCAAGCTGCTCATTGGCATTGATCTTTTCAGCCATGCGCAACACCACGCGCAAACGGCGCAACGCAACGCGCATCTGATGTAGATATTCGGCATCGTCGCTCCCCATCGCGCCATGCAGGTTGCCTTGAAAATGTTGCAGACAAGACCAGATCAGCTTTTTCAGCAATTCGTCCAGTGTGTCTGCCCTTGCAAGAGCCGGCGCAACACCCTTTACCGGTTGATCGGTATATCCAGACAACAGGCGATAGCCCTGCTCCGCCTTGCTGACCTCCTCCAGCTCGAACGGCACGACCTCCAGTATCGCCAGCGCCAACTCGAACAATGGGCTCGGCTCACCGGATTTCAATTCCAGCTCCAGCTCACAAAAAAGTGTTCTGCGCTGCTCGGTGCTGATTTCGCCGTTATCCATGCACAATTCAATTTGCGAGCCTTGAAAATTCAACATCCGGCTGGTGCGGAAAAAATCGGTGACAAATACCGGCTGCAATTTTTTGCGCAACATCTTCGGCAAGTGATCATCCCACTCTACTCCCGGTGCAGAATAATCCAGTGCCGGGCCATTCACCGGAACCTCCCACTCGTTGCGCTGATGCAGCCCGCCCTTGACAGAACCTCCGACCTTCATGGTTTGCAACCATTGCCGTCCTACGTGACGTAGTCGCAATGTCATTTCGGATCGATGCAATTCAAACTTAGGGGTATCGTAATAAATGTTGTAAAAACGACGCGTAGCCGAACGTGTCACTGAATGAGCCTTGAGCAATGCATGCCGCTTCAGCTTGGCAAGCTGCTCAGGGGCAATACGCAATTTGAGTTCGGTTTCGTCCGCCATGTCTGCCTCATAACTTTCTTGTTGCCGTCATCCGCCTTCTGCACTTCTTCGCCCTTTCCAAGGAATAGAGTGGCTGGATATTTGCCTATATGCCTTGCCTATATACAGTGTGTCCGAGCGAGAAAATTGCCATACTATAAAAGGGTTTATTTTTTATCTATTCGGCTCGACCTTGGCTATATCTGGAACTTTAGCCTTCGCAGTAACCTTTGTGTGGCGGTGTGGCAAGGCTGATTTAATACCTTCTTAACAAAGTTCGCCACTGTAACTTTGTTGCTTGTTGTCGCCTATGCGCACCAACAAGATTATTCACCGTTTTCAGAGTCAATGAATATAGGCTTTGGTTACATAACGCCGCATCATGCGATGGCTATTGAAGAAGGAGGCGTTCTTGCTGATCGCACCTTTCATCACCGCAATCCAGCCAGTACGGTTTTCGTGATACAGCGGCAACACTACCCGTTCGAGCTTGTCATACAGTGCGCAGGCATCATCGCCGTTCGCCGACACGCTGCTGTTGCCGATTGCCCAGCCCGTGATGCCCTCGATACAACCTTCGATCCACCAGCCATCCAGTACACTCAAGTTGGGCACACCGTTGAAGGCAGCCTTCATGCCGCTGGTGCCCGAGGCCTCCATAGGCCGCAGCGGGGTGTTGAGCCACACGTCCACGCCGGACACCATGCTCAACGCAATGTCCATGTCGTAATCGGGCAAGTAGGCGATGGTGATGCGCCCGTCCAGATCGCGCATGTGGACATGCAACATCTCGATCAACTGCTTGCCGCCTTCGTCCTGCGGATGGGCCTTGCCGGCCAGCACGATCTGAAACGGGTATCGCTGTGCCATGGAGATGAGGCGTGCCATATCCGTAAACAGCAAATCGGCCCGCTTGTAGGCGGTCATGCGCCGGGCGAAGCCGAAGATGGGCAGCTCCGCATCCAGTTCGACAGCGGTGAGCGCCCTGACTTTTGCAACCAACGCCTGCTTGGCTAACTGGTGTGCATCCCACACCTCCTGGTCGGAGATGCAGCACTCCGCCCGCATGAGCAACTCGGGCTCGTGGCACCAGCCGAGCAGGTAATGATCGTACAGGCTGGCGAAACTCGGGCAAGTCCAGGTGTGGGGATGTACGCCATTGGTAATCGCGTGGACCCGGTAGCCGGGAAACATCGTGCGTGACAGTTCGGCGTGGCGCTTGGCGACACCGTTGATATACTCGCTGAGGTTCAGGACGATGCGTGTCATATTCATGTCGTTCTCGCCGGCCAGATGCTTCAGGGTCGCCAGGTCAACGATGTTGCCCATGACGCGCCCTACCATGTCATATGGGAAGCGGTCTTGACCGGCCTCCACCGGGGTATGGGTGGTAAAGTTGCACATTGCACGGATGCGCCGGATATCATATGGCAAGTCACCCGGACGCATGTTTTCCTTGGGAAAGCTATGACGGCGCAGCAACTCCACGGCGAGCAGAGCCGAATGCCCCTCGTTCATGTGATACTGGCGCACCTTGAAGCCCAACGCCTGCAACATGCGCACCCCGCCGATCCCCAGCACGATCTCCTGCTTGAGCCGGTAAACCGCATCGCCGCCATAGAGATAATGGGTGATCTGGCGATCCTCGCCGTTATTCTGTTCCAAATCGGTATCGAGCAAAATCACCGGCTGGCGACCGTTCACGTGTCCCTTCAGGGTATACAGCCAACTGCGTATCCAGACCGTCCGCCCCTCGATGGTGACCGCGACCATGGCATCCAACGGCGTCGCCGCAGTAGCAGGCTCCCACGGGTCGGGATGCTCCAGTTGGCGTCCTTGGGCATCGATCTCCTGGCGGAAATAACCCATCCGGCTCATCAGCGTGACCGCCACCATGGGCAGATCCAGATCAGCAGCGGAACGGATGGTATCGCCGGCCAGCACACCCAGCCCCCCGCTGTAGGTCGGGATGTCATTTTTAAGCGCGATCTCCATGGAGAAATAGGCGATGCGCGGTGTGTGGATAAAGTTATTGGGCATTAAGCATCGTCCATAAATCACTGGTTACAGAACCGTCCGGGATCATTATCAGCCTGGATAGATAGCTGTCATCTGGCAGCCGGTTATTGCATTACCTTACCCCCCACACTTCGCGCTCTATTTCTTCCACGGTGACATGGCGCACGTCGCGCCCCTTCACCATGTACACCACGTATTCGGACATGTTCTTGGCGTGGTCGCCGATGCGCTCGATGGCCTTGGCCACGAACAAAATATCCAGCGCAGTGGAGATGGTGCGCGGGTCTTCTATCATGAAAGTGATGAGGTAGCGCAGGATAGTGCGGTATTCCTCGTCCACCTGTTCATCCTGCCGCACCACTTGCGTAACGGTGGCGAGATCGAGGTGGGCGAAGGCATCCAGTGATTTGTGCAGCATGTCTTGCACCAGTTTTGCGGCACGGGTAATTTCCGTATAGCGCGGCAGA
>CAMTXD010000101.1:0-18627 GCA_947085625.1 uncultured Gallionellaceae bacterium
AAATCCAGATTTCATCCCAACTGCTGCGTTGCGGAAAAAATTTCTTGCTAACATATCAATCATATGCGGCGCTGCGAAATTTTTTCCGCGCCTTGCATTTGGGCGAACTCTGAATTTTTAGAGGCGCCCATTATGCGCATGGGTAAGATAGAATGTCGCTTTTCATTCTGATAAAGATTTCGCCATGCTGAGCAAACTAAATGACTTTATGTCTTCGATCATTGGCTCCGCCAGTGTCGAAACCCGTTCCGAACACACCCTGCAACTGGCAACCGCTGTGTTATTGATTGAAGTTATGCGCTCGGATCTTGAAACCACCGACCAGGAGCAAGCTACCGCCCTGGCTATCTTCAAGGAAAGGTTTGATCTATCCGATGCGGAAGTGGCGCAACTGTCTGAGCTGGGGCATCAGTCGGCAACGGCTGCCAATGATTTTCAGCAGTTTACATCTGTCATTAACCGTGAGCTGGATCCCGCCGAGAAAATCCGCATCATTGAATACATGTGGCAGGTCGCCTATGCCGACGACCAGATCAGCGCCCATGAAAACCATTTAATGAGCAAGATTGCCAGCCTGCTCTATATTCCTCATGCGGACTACATTGCGGCCAAGATGCGCGCCAAACCTGCGCATTTGAAATAGTAATGGGCGGCATAACCAGACCCTTCCAGCCACTGAAGGCTGACTGCCAATTCAAAAATTTGATGGGGTCTCGATAGCTCTGTTACGGAATGAACAATTCAGGGTCGACCATTACCCCATTAAGCACGACGCTCCAGTGCAGATGCGGGCCGGTGGCGCGTCCTGTCATTCCGGAAAGTCCGATTAGCTGGCCTTTGCTTACAGTTTGGCCGGCTTGCACCTCGAACTGATCCAAGTGGCAATACAGGGTGATGAGTCCATTGCCATGGTCGATAAAAATCGTTTTACCGTTAAAAAAATAATCATCAGACGCCAGCACCGTGCCCGCTGCGCTCGCCTTGACCGGTGTGCCGCGTGCAACGGCGAAATCAAGGCCGGAATGCGGTGCGCGTGGGTTGTCGTTGAAAAATCGACGTAAGCCAAAGCGACTTGACAGTTCCCCTTCAGCGGGAATAATAAAATTCAGATCGTTATCCGGCGCGGTACGCCAGTGCTGTTTCAGACCCTTGATGGCCGATATTTCGCGTTTAGCGCGAGCCAGGTCGGCGGCCGATAGCTCTACTTTGCTCTTGTCTTTTAGAGTGATGCGCTGCTCGGGATAATCCTTGGGGTTGACGATGAAGTGCCGCACTTGCGTTTTGCCGCCTATCTCGACGCGCAACTCATGCGAGCCAGGGGTGATATTCAGTGCCAGCCCGACCACTGCTAACCATTGATCGTGGTCGGATGTAACGAGTACAGGTTGATCGCCAAACCATGCTTGCGGTTTGCTGGTGCTGGTTGAAGTGCTTGCCAGCGGCACGATCGCAAGCCCACCCGGCACATTGGAGGATTGCGGGAGGCCTGCATAAGCAACCATGGGGAAAGCAAGAACAAACAGGATCAGTCGGCAGCAGTTGAGGAAAGCGTGGGTAATAAGTATGTTCATTGGCTCGGTTGAAAAGAATTAATAAATTAAAGGGGCCATGCTGTTATGACACTAGTTTAAGCGCAAAAACCTCTCGCATGGCGAGAAATTGATCCCTGCCCCTTCAGGGCATAGCGAGGGGGAGACTGGGAGGGGTTTAAGCCCAATGAACAATCTGGGTTTATGGAGGTTCTCTTTGGTGGTAACATTGCGTTCCTAATTTTTCCGAGATTTATTATGCATAAAATCGGTGTAAGGTTTTTTTCTTGTATGTTCACATTAACCATGGCGTTGACTGCACAAGCCGCATTTTCAGCCACAAATATTGGAGCCAAAAGCGTGACAAAACTCGTAATAACAGAAAATAAAATTGGTGATGGTGCAGAAGCCGTTGCAGGAAAATCAGTAGACGTACACTACACGGGCTGGCTTTATGACGCGGCCGAAAAAGACCTCAAGGGCACGAAATTTGATAGCTCGGTTGACCGTGGCGACCTTTTTTCCTTTCCCCTGGGCGCGGGACGCGTGATTAAAGGCTGGGATCAAGGTGTTGCAGGCATGAAAGTCGGCGGCAAACGCACCCTGATTATCCCTGCTGACATGGGTTACGGCGCGCGCGGCGCGGGTGGTGTGATTCCGCCCAACGCAACATTGATTTTTGATGTGGAGCTGTTCGGCGTCAAATAAATTAATCTGCTGTTCCACCGATACTGGGCGCAGAACGTAAAATTGCATCGGCGCAGCGCACCCCGCTCATCACCGCACTTTCAAGTGTGGCCGGATAATACCCCGCCGTGTAGTCGCCTGCCAGCAGCACGTTGGCTAGCGGGGTATTGTTGCCGGGGCGGGGCAGGTTTGGTTCGCAGGAAAAGGTGGCGCGTTTCTCGGCGATGACTTTGTGCCATAGCGGCTCTTCCGTAATTCCTAGATGTTCACTTAATTCCTGCGCCACTTTTTGCGCGAGCTGTTCTTGTTCTAAATCCTGATGCAATCCTTCCGCGCTGATGACAGCAGCAATCAGCCCGTGCTGCCCGCTGATCTGCCCTTTGTCGAACAGCCATTGTGTGTGGCACCGGTCGAAGCCCAGCATAATCTGCGGCAAGCGCACCTGCTCGGGATATTGCAGATAGACGGTGTAGATGGGCTGCTTGGGGATGGCTTCGATCTGTTCAGCCAAGGTTGCGAGTTGCGGCACGGCGCGAAACAGGCGCGCAGCTGCAGCGGGCGAGGCGGCGCAGATGACGTGGCTGAATTGTCGATTGCCTTGTGCGCTCACCACTTCGATCTCTTCGCCTTGCGGAATAATGGCTGCCACACTGCAAGAGGTGAGTAGCGTGCCGCCGTGCCGCCGCACATATTCTGCCGCACGATCCGGAAACAGCGCGGAAAAATCCATGCGCGGCAGCAGCATGTCGCTATCGGCGCGGGCGCCGTTCAGGCTGTCGCGCAGCACGTTCAGCAACACTTGTGCGGAAGCTTTGTGCAGCGGGGTGTTGAGGGCGGAGATGCAGAGCGGCTCCCACAGCAGGCGTACAAGCTGGTCATCCTGCTTATGCGCGCGCAATAATTCGAGCACGGTGATGTCGTGCGGCAGGGCAAAGTGGATGCGGTGCAGCGCCAGCATGAAGCGCGCAGCACGCAGTCTTTGTGTGAATGAAAAACCTTGGGCAGTCAGCAAGCCAGCCAGCAAATGCAGAGGGGCGGGCAGGGGTATCGCTTTGAGCTCAAAACGATTGTGGATGGTGAGTTGCAGCGGCAGGCGCAGGAAGTCGCGCCCGACATTGCCGCCGATTTGTTCGATGAGCTTGAGCGTGTGGCGATAGCAGCCGAGCAGGATGTGCTGGCCGTTGTCGAGTTGGGTGTCGTTATGCCACACGCCGCGCGCGCGTCCGCCTAGTTGTTTGGCGCTCTCAAATACCGTGACGGGGATGTTTTGCGCAGCCAGCGCGACGGCAGCAGCCATGCCGGCATAGCCACCACCGATGATGGCCGGATTTAATGGGCGATTTTCACGATTGCTCGGCTTCGCCCCCCTCGCTACGCTCTCCCCTCTTGCGGGGGAGGGTTGGGGAGAGGGAAGCTTGTTCATCAGTTAACGATCCAGGTCTTCCACGCCAGCCATAGTTTGCGCAGCGGGGTGAGCGATATACGCTCTTTCAAAACATGGCAGCTGCTGGCGGCAATTTCTTGCAGTGTGGCGCGGTAGATTGCCGCCATGATAAGGCCAGTGCGTTGCGCCTTGCGGTCTGCGGCGGGTAGTTGCTCGAATGCCAGCCGGTAATAGTGTTGCGCGCGCTCGATCTGGAATTGCATCAGTTTGTTAAAACCTTCGCTCTCGCGCCCGTCGAGGATGTCGTTGGTGTGCACGCCAAATCGCGCCAGCTCATCCAGCGGTAGGTAGATGCGCCCGCGCCTTGCGTCTTCGCTCACATCGCGGATGATATTGGTGAGCTGGAAGGCGATGCCGAGATCGTGCGCGTATTTTAGCGTGTTGCGGTCGGTATAGCCGAAAATTTCTACGGCCAACAGCCCAACCACTGAGGCGACGCGGTAGCAATACAGTTGCAGCGCCTTGAAGTCGGCATACTGGTGCTGCTGCAAATCCATTTCCATGCCGTCGATAATTTCTTGCAGGTGTTCCTGCGGCAGAGCGAATTGCCTGACTACCGGCATCAGCGCTAGCGCCACCGGGTGCTGCGGCTTGCCATCATAAATCGCGGTGACTTGCACGCGCCACCAGGCCAGCGTGGTACGCGCCGCGTTCTCATCTGAGCATTCATCCACGACATCGTCCACCTCGCGGCAGAACGCGTACAGCGCGGTGATGGCGCGGCGCTTGTCCGGTGGCAGGAACAGGAAACTGTAGTAAAAACTGGAACCGCTTTGGGCGGCTTTGTCTTGGCAATACTGATCTGGAGTCATTTCAATTTTCGTGTTGTTTTGTGCTTTACCCCAACCCCTCCCGGCCTCCCCTTGTCAGGGGAGGGGCGAACCTGTGACTCCTCCCCTGACAAGGGGAGGCCGGGAGGGGTTGGGGTTTTAAAATATAAACGGTGCAGATTTTACCAGCATGATAACCCAGTCGAATGGACGCAGCACCGGGCGCTTGCGAAACATGTCGAACTGCGCGTATTCCAGCTTGTCCAAGATGCGGTTGCCGCCCGCGATAATCAGGCGCATTTCCAGCCCGATGCGGCCGCTGAGAATGCTGCCGAGATGCGCACCGTCACGCATCATGTCGCGTGCACGCTGCACCTGGAATTGCATCAGCCCTTGCCAAGCCGTGTCCACGCAGCCTTTGGCGATATGCGCCTCGGTTACGCCAAAACGCGCCATCTCGTCCTGCGGTAAATAAATGCGCCCGATGGCGTAATCTTTTTTAACGTCCTGCCAGAAGTTGATGAGTTGCAGACTGGTGCAAATGGCATCGGAATAAATGAGATTCTGCGGTGTAGCTTCCTCGTACAAATGCAACAGCAGCCTGCCCACGGGGTTGGCGGAGCGGCGGCAGTAGTCCAGCAGCTCGTCGAAGTTCGCGTAGCGCTTCTTGACCACGTCCTGCGAGAAGGCATCGAGCAGGTCGTGGAATAGTTGCAGCGGCAACTGGTATTGCGCAACGATGTCCGCTACGTCGCGGAATAATGGCGTTTGCGGTGACTCGTGATGGGCGATGCGGTTAAGCTCGGCACGAAAAACCTCGAGTTTCGCCAGGCGCTCTTCGTTGGTGATGTCGCCCTCGTCGGCGAAGTCATCGGCCTGGCGCGCGAAGTGGTAAATTATTTCCACCGCCCGCCGCAAGCGCTTGGGCAGCAGGAGGGAGGCCACGGGAAAATTTTCGTAATGGTCAACAGACATTAGAGTTAAATAAGCTCTTCGCGCCGGAGTAAAAACACGAATTCATCGCCTGCGCTGACATCCAGCCAGGTAAACGGTAGGGCGGGAAAGGCGGCTTCGAGTGCTACGCGGTTGTGGCCGATTTCCACCACTAGCAGCCCGTTGGGATTGAGGTGCCCGGCGGCACGTTTTAGTATTTCGCGCGTGGCATCCAGTCCGTCCTTGCCGCTGCCCAGCGCGAGTTGCGGCTCGTGGCGATATTCCTGCGGCAGCGTGGCCATCGATGGCTCATCCACATAGGGCGGATTGCTGAGGATGAGGTCGTATTTCCCCCCCTTGAGGCTGACAAACAGGTCGGACTGGATGAGGGTAATACGCGCTTCCAGCCCGTAATCGGCAACATTACGCTGCGCCACTTGCAAGGCGTCTTGGGAAATGTCCACCGCATCCACGCGGGCATTCGGAAAAGCGTGCGCAGCCAGGATGGCGAGGCAACCGCTGCCGCTGCACATATCCAGCACATTACCGATATTCTCCGCATCTTCCACCCAGGGCGCGAGTTGGTCGCGCAGCAGTTCGGCGATGAAGGAGCGCGGCACGATGACGCGCTCATCCACATAAAAGCGGAAGTCGCCCAGCCATGCTTCATGCGTCAAATAAGCGGCAGGCACCTGCTTTTCTACGCGTTGTTTAAGCAATGCCAGCAGCGCATTTTTTTCGTCGGGGGCCAGGCGCGCGTCGAGGAAAGGAGCCAGCGTATCCAGCGGCAGGTGCAGGGTGTGCAGGATGAGGTAGGCTGCTTCGTCATAGGCGCTGGCCGAACCGTGGCCGAAACTGAGACTTGCTTCGTTGAACGCACTCACTGTGTAGCGCAGCCAGTCGCGCACGGTGTGCAGATCACCGGTGTCGGCGAAATTGTGTAAGGCCTTCATGTTTTGTTGGTCAGCAGCTTGACCAAGGTGAGGCAATAGATGTCGGACAATATATCCAGATCAGCCACCGCCACGCATTCATTGAGTTTGTGGATGGTGGCATTGAGCGGGCCGAGTTCGATTACCTGCGGGCAGAGATCGGCAATGAAGCGCCCGTCCGAGGTGCCGCCGCTGGTGGAAAGTTCGGTTGTTATGCCGGTTATTTGCTTGATGGCGGCGGCCACCGCATCCACCAGGTCGCCGCGTGGGGTGAGGTAGGGCTTGCCGGACAGCGACCACAATAAATCATAGCTCAGGCCATGTCGGTCGAGGATGGCGTGTAGCCTGGATTTTAGGCTGTCCACCGTGCTGGCGGTGGAGAAGCGGAAATTGAATTCGATTTTCACTGTGCCGGGCACCACATTGGTGACGCCGGTGCCGCCATGGATATTGGAAATCTGCCACGAGGTGGCCGGGAAATAGTCGTTGCCCTGGTCCCACTCGGTTGCCGCCAGTTCGGCAATGGCTGGTGCAGCAAGATGGATGGGGTTTTTTACCAGATGCGGGTAGGCGATGTGGCCTTGCACGCCTTTTACGGTAAGCGTGCCGGACAACGAACCGCGCCGCCCGTTCTTGATGGTATCGCCGGTCTTGCTGGCTGACGTAGGTTCGCCCACGATGCAGTAATCCATTTTTTCGCCGCGTGCCTGGAGTGCCTCCACCACGCGCACTGTGCCATCCACGGCGATGCCCTCTTCATCGGAGGTCAGCAGCAGAGCGATGGAACCGGCGTGATCGGGATGCTCGGCCACGAATTTTTCGATGGCGGTGACGAAGGCGGCCAGCGAGCCTTTCATGTCGGCCGCGCCGCGGCCATACAACATGCCGTCGCGCAGGGTGGGGGTGAACGGGTCGCTGTGCCACTGCTCCAGCGGGCCGGTCGGCACGACATCGGTGTGGCCGGCAAAGCATAGCACCGGGCCGCTACTGCCGCGTCGCGCCCACAAATTATCCACTTTGCCGTGGCGCATTATTTCCAGTTTAAAACCGAGCGGCTCCAGGCGCGCGCCTATGAGAGCCAGGCAGCCTTCATCCAGCGGCGTGAGCGAACGGCGGGCGATGAGTTGTTGGGCGAGGACTAAAGTTTTGGACAGGGGGGGGTGGACATGGTGAATTAAGCTTGGAGGTTGAAAGTTTTTTTGTAAATAGCTACCTTGGAACCGAGTAGTATTAGCTGGACACTCTGTTCCAGTTTTGGATGCCATGCAGTTTCATGTACCGGCTGGCTTGGAGCCGGGTAGATCAAGGTCGAGCTTGATCGTGCCAAAATCGGCTGCAACTAGCTGTGTATTTTGTTCCATGGATCCGGGGTCGTACGCTTGCACCTTGGCGGTCTGCGAGAAATCAATCAGGCTAGATAGGTTGCTGGCGGAATCGGCGTTGCGCAGCGCCTCTTCCTTGCCGATCTCGCCATTCTTGTACAGATTGTATAGCGCCTGTTCAAAGGTTTGCGAGCCGGGCGACACGCTTTGTTCGATGGCATTGCGTATCTTTTCGATCTCATCATTTTTTATCAGCTCGGTGATATGCGTCGTGTTGAGCAGAATTTCCACTGCGGGCACCAGCTTGCCTTGCAAATTGAGAACCAGGCGCTGCGAAATGACCGCGCGCAGGCACATGGCCAGGTCGGAAAGTACGGCCCGCCGGGAATCATGTGGAAAGAAGTTTACGATTCGGTTTAGTGCATGGTAGCTATTGTTGGCATGCAGTGTGGACAGGCATAGATGGCCGGTTTGGGCAAAGACCAGCGCCTGTTTCAGCGTTTCGCGGTCGCCAATTTCACCTATCATCAATACGTCCGGCGCCTCGCGCATGGCGTTGACCAGTGCATTTCCATAGGATTTTGTGTCAGTGCCGATTTCGCGCTGGTTAATGAGGGATTTGTTATGCTTGAACAGGTACTCGATTGGATCCTCAATGGTCAGGATGTGTCCGCTTTGGGTGTTGTTGCGGTATTCAAGCATGGCGGCCAGCGTGGTGGACTTGCCCGATCCGGACGCGCCCACCACCAGCACCAGTCCGCGCTTTGCCATGACGAGTGCCTTCAGCACCGGCGGCAGGCGTAGTGTCTCAATGTCGAGAATCTTGCCCGGTATGTAACGGATGACTATGGAGAGGTTCGTGCGCTGGAGGAAGATGTTGACGCGGTAATTGCCGACTGCGGGGACGCGGTAGGAAAAATTCATCTCCAGGGTGGCTTCGAAGGTCGCGGCCTGTTCCGGCGTCATGAGTTCGTAGGCGATACGCTTGACGGTTTCGCCATCGAGCTTCTGCGAATTCACCGGCATGAGTACGCCATTAATCTTGATATTGATGGGCGCACCCACCGAGAAAAAAAGATCAGAGGCTCGTTTGTCAACGGCCAATTGTAGCAACGGCGTGATTATCATGTGCTTCTCACTAAAGGCAGTTATTAGTCGCCAGTTTGGGTTGTCCGCTACGCGGGTGTTTTGCTTTAACTGCCGACTAACGTCTGCCGACTTACTTATATACCCCGTAACAGTTCGTTTATTCCGACCTTGGATAACGTTTTGGCATCTACCTTTTTCACGATGACGGCGCAGTACAGGCTGTGACTACCGTCTTTTGAGGGCAGGTTGCCGGACACTACCACCGAGCCGGCCGGGACGCGGCCATAATGCGCCTCCCCGGTTTCGCGGTCGTATATTTTGGTGCTTTGGCCAATATACACGCCCATCGAAATGACTGAGCCTTCTTCCACAATCACGCCTTCCACGATTTCCGAACGCGCGCCGATGAAGCAGTTGTCTTCGATAATCGTGGGATTGGCTTGCACTGGCTCCAGCACGCCGCCGATGCCCACGCCACCGCTCAAGTGCACGTTCTTGCCGATCTGTGCACAGGAGCCGACGGTGGCCCAGGTGTCTACCATGGTGCCTTCATCCACATAAGAGCCAATGTTGACGTAAGAGGGCATCAGCACCACATTCTTGCCGATAAACGAACCCCTGCGCGCTGCCGCTGGCGGCACCACGCGGAAGCCACCTTCGCGGAAATCGCGCGAGTTATAGTCGGCGAATTTGGACGGCACCTTGTCATAGTAATTGGTAAAACCGCCTTTGATAAAGGCATTGTCTTCCATGCGGAACGACAGCAGCACGGCTTTCTTCAACCATTGATGGGTCACCCACTGGCCGTTGATTTTTTCCGCTACGCGCAGCGTGCCGTGGTCCAGGTGATTGAGGACGGTGTCTATCGCATCTTTCAATTTAGCGTCCACATTGCGTGGGGTGATTTCGGCGCGACGTTCAAAGGCGGGTTCGATGATTTGTTGCAGTTGTTCCATAATGTTTCCTGTATAAAAAGAAAGTTGGTAGACGTTAGACGTTAGACGTTAGCTGGTGTTGTCCGCTGCGCTGGTTTTGCTTTAACTGGAGACTAACGTCTAATAACTGCCGACTGAAGCTAGCTATGCGCCGCGCGGCTTCCAGTGTTTCGTCCAGATTTGGCACCAGCGCCATGCGCACAAAGTTTTCACCGGGGTTTATTCCGCGCACTTCGCGCGCGAGAAAGCTGCCAGGCAATACGGAGACATTATAGTCGCGATATAGCTGTTGCGCGAAAGTGGTATCGGCTAGCGGCACATTCAACCACAAATAAAAACTGGCATCTGGCAGCTTGACTCGAAGCACGGGCTTGAGTATGGCTATGACCTGGGCGAATTTCTCTGCATACAAGCGGCGATTTTCAGCAACATGTTCCTCGTCCTGCCATGCAGCGGAGCTGGCGGCCTGCACTGCCGGATTCATGGCGCAGCCGTGGTACGTGCGATACAGCGCAAATTTCTCCAGGATATTTGCATCGCCCGCGACGAAACCGGAACGCATGCCGGGCACGTTGGAGCGCTTGGACAGGCTGAAAAACGTCACCAGATTGCGGTAGTCGCTGCGTCCTAGCAGATGCGCGGCTTCCAGCGCGCCTAGTGGCGGCGTGTCAAAATAAATTTCAGAATAACATTCGTCCGCCGCAATCACAAACCCGTAGCGGTCGGACATTTCAAACAGCGCTTTCCACTCGGCAAGCGCCATCACATGCCCGCTCGGGTTGCCTGGCGAGCACACATAAATAAGCTGGGTGCGCCGCCACACTTCTTCATCGAGCTGATCAAAATTCAGCACGTAATTGTCTTGCGGCAGCGTGCTAAGAAAATGCGGCATCGCCCCGGCCAGCAGCGCAGCGCCTTCGTAAATCTGGTAAAAAGGATTAGGGCAAACTACGACAGGCTGATCGCGTGTTCGGTCAACCACCGCCTGGGCAAAGGCGAACAGCGCCTCACGGCTGCCATTCACCGGCAGGACTTGGGTCTTTGCATCCAGCGCAGGTAACTCATAGCGGCGCATCAGCCACTCGGCGATGCTGCCACGCAACGCGTCGCTGCCTGCGGTTGTGGGATAATTCGCCAGTCCCGTCAGATTGGCGCTCAATGCGTCGCGGATGAACTGCGGCGTGGCGTGTTTGGGTTCCCCGATGTGCAGGCTGATGGGTTTTAGATCCGGATTAGGGGTGACGGCACGAAATAAATTGGCGAGTTTCTGGAATGGGTAAGGCTGCAGGCGATCGAGATCGGGATTCATGGTTTTCTGCTCAAACTGAATGGGCGCAATTATAAAGGCGTAGCGAGTGGTCTCAAAACAAAATTTTTTAGCTGTCCTCGGAGTGTTGGTTGGCGCGATGGTGTGGGGGCTGTTGTGGTATCCCTATCGCGCGTTGCAAAGCGCCGGGGTTTCCGGCGAATTGGCCACGCTGCTTAGTTACTCCATCGCGCTGGCATTTGGCCTGCTGGCAACAGGGCCGGTATGGCGCGAACTGCGGTTGGCTGGGTGGTGGGGCATAGCGTTGATGGCAAGCGCTGGCTGGACCAATCTGGGCTATGTGCTGGCGGTGCTGGACGGCGAAGTGATGCGCGTGCTGTTGCTGTTCTACCTCGCACCCCTGTGGACGGTATTTTTCGCGCGCTGGCTGCTGGCTGAAAAATTAAATCGTTACGGCTATGCCATCATCGCCCTGTCGTTGTGCGGTGCGATCGTCATGCTGTGGGATATGCAGCATGGCTGGCCGTTGCCGCAGAGCCGGGCGGAATGGATAGGCCTTTCTGCCGGGATGAGTTTTGCGTTATTGAATGTGACGGTGCGCCGCGTGCAGCACTTGAGCGTGAATTTCAAGGCGGCCAGCGTCTGGTTTGGCACGGTATTGTTCACCGCCTTGTTGTTGCTGTTCCAAGGGGGTGGCGTGGCGCAGGTGCAGGGCATCTCACCTGATGCATGGTTGTTGCTGGGGCTGATCGGGCTGGTATTGTGCGCCACCAGTTTTGTCGTGCAATATGGATTGACTCACCTGCCCGCTAACCGGGCAATTGTGCTTTTTTTGTCCGAACTGGTGTTTGCCGCCGTGTCGGCGTATTTTCTGGCGGGGGAGCAGATGGGGGTGCGTGAAATTACTGGAGCGGTGTTAATCGTGTCGGCCAGCCTGCTGTCCGGCAGGGTGCATAACGAAAAATGATGAAAAACAAATTGAGGGCACCCTTGATTATTGGTACTCCGCTCAGTCCTTCTGCCACCAAAGTCATGCTGCTGGGCAGCGGCGAACTCGGCAAGGAAATCATCATCGCGCTGCAACGTCTGGGCGTGGAGACCATCGCCGTGGACCGCTACCCGAATGCACCGGGACATCAGGTGGCACACCGTGCGCATGTCATCGACATGACGGATGGTGCGGCATTGCGCGCATTAGTCGTGCGCGAACAGCCGCATATTATTGTGCCGGAAATCGAAGCCATCGCCACCGACATGCTGATTGAGATTGAGCGTGCAGGGCTGGCGCGCGTTATTCCTACCGCCCGTGCCACCCAGCTCACCATGAATCGCGAAGGCATACGCCGCCTGGCGGCGGAAACGCTGGACTTGCCTACCTCACCCTATAAATTTGCAGGCAGCCTAGCAGAGTTGCGCGCGGCGACAGATAGCATCGGCTACCCCTGCATGGTAAAACCGGTGATGTCGTCCTCCGGCAAGGGGCAATCAAAAGTGGAGTGCGCGGCAGAAGTGGCTGCCGCCTGGGACTACGCCGCCAGCGGCAGCCGGGTGAATCAGGAACGGGTGATCGTCGAGGGTTTCATACGCTTTGATTACGAAATCACCCAGCTCACCGTGCGCGCAGTCGGCAGCAACGGCGAAATCGAAACGCATTTTTGTGAACCCATCGGCCATGTGCAGGTACACGGCGACTATGTGGAAAGTTGGCAGCCGCAGGCGATGCCTGAACTGGCGCTACAGCGCTCACGCGACATTGCCAGAAAGATTACGGACAACCTCGGGGGATTGGGCATCTTTGGTGTGGAGCTGTTCGTCAAAGGCGACGAAGTGTGGTTCAGCGAGGTCAGCCCGCGTCCGCACGACACCGGCATGGTAACGATGTGCAGCCAGGTGCAGAACGAATTCGAATTGCATGCCCGCGCCATTCTCGGCCTGCCGGTGAACACCGCGATGCGTGCGCCGGGCGCGAGTGCGGTGATTTACGGGCAACTGGAAGCGCAAGGCATCGCCTTCACCGGCGTGGATGAAGCATTGCGCGTGCCGCAGTCAGACATCCGTTTGTTCGGCAAGCCAGAATCCTTTGCGCGCCGCCGCATGGGTGTGGCCTTGGCGAATGGCAAAGATACCGATGAAGCCAGGTATCGCGCCAAGCTGGCGGCGAGCAAGGTGGAGCCAGCCAAGGGTTAGTGGTGTGTTGCAGGCTATTTGAAACTTAAGCGATGATACTCAACCGCCGTAGATTGGGAATTGGGAGCGCCGACGTCCCCGTCGGCATTTGATAATAGATGCCGACTACGTGAAACTTTTGTCCCAGCACCGGGAGGACGTCGGCGCTCCCATTTATTAAATGAAACGCAGCCGCGTGTTAAAAATAGTGGAATAAATAAATTCCTTCAAGAATGCAACACTACACTAGCGCAGTGTCTCTGTCAGGGGTTAGAAATGTCAACAATGAAAATTACCGCACTGCTACACGCGACCCATCTAGTTGCCGATCTGGACACGGCGCGCACTTTTTACGAAGGCGTGCTGGGACTGACGCCTGATGGAAAACGCCACGAGATGGGCTTTCCCGGCGTGTGGTACGACGTCGGCATGCAGCAGCAAATCCACCTCATGCAACTGCCCAACCCGGAAGTCGGCCTGCAACGCCCGACTAACGGCGGTCGCGACCGCCATGTGGCGCTGGCGGTGAGTGATCTGGCTGCGCTCATGCAGCGGCTGGATGCCGCAGGAATAAGCTATACCTTGAGCAAGTCGGGACGCCGTGCTTTATTCTGTCGCGACCCGGATGGCAATGCGCTGGAATTTATCGAGACCTGATCCCAATCCCGGATTTGAGCGGCAATATTCCCTGCGAAAATTCACTGGCTGATTCCCTGTAACCCCTGCTGATACAGCTTGGCGTTGTTGCGGCCATTCTTTTTGGCGTGGTACATGGCAATGTCGGCGTTTTTGATCAGCAGTTTTTCTTCGTTGCCGTGTTCCGGATAGACGGCGATGCCGATGCTGGAGGAGATGTTCAACGTGTGTTCGGCAATCGCAAAGGGCTGGCTGAGGGCAAGGCGTATTTTCTCTGCCACCACTGTAGCATCCATTGCCGCTTCGATGCTGGGTAGCAGTATCACGAATTCGTCGCCACCTATGCGCGCTGCGGTGTCGGATTCGCGCAGGCAATCCTGTATGCGTTGTGCCGCTTCCTGGAGCAGCAGGTCGCCGACGGCATGGCCGTAGGTGTCATTGACCGGCTTGAATTTATCCAGGTCTATAAACATCAGCGCCAAACCCTTTTGCTTGCGCTTGGCTGCGGCGACAGCCTGCTTCAAGCGGTCGTCAAACAGCGCGCGGTTGGGCAGATTGGTGAGCGTATCGTACTGTGCCATGTGGCGCATATGTTCCTCTATATCCTTGCGCTCGGTGATGTCGGTGGAGATGCCGCACAGGGCGTAGATACCGCCGTCCTCGTGAAACAATGGAAGCTTGACCGACAGAAAGACTTCAGTCACTCCGGTGAGGATGTTAAGGCTGGTCTCTTCGCCGCGCAGAATTTCTCCATTCTGCAACATGATCAGCTCGCTTGCACGCGTCGTGGTGGCGGTATCGGCATCGTAGAACTTGCTGTCGTCATAACCGACGATTTCTTCCATTGGCGCGTTGAAGCGTTCGCGCAACAAACGGTTGGCGAACCGGTAACGGCTTTGCGCATCTTTCACGTAGATATAGGCGCTGACATTTTCGAGGATATCCGAGAGCAGTTTTTCGCTTTCTTTCAGCGCCAGATCGGCACGATTGCGCCCCACCGCAATTGCCGTCAGATGCACGGCGTGCTCGATAAGGTGAATTTCTGCAATGCTGGGCTGGTGTGGCGCGCGGTGATAAATGGCGAAGACGCCGAGTACCTTGCCCGATGTGGCAAGTATGGGCTCTGCCCAGCACGCGGCCAATCCGGACTTGCGGGTGAGTTCCGTATAGGCTGTCCAGTAGGGATGAGTCTGAATATCATCCACGATGACGCGCTGTCCGGTAAATGCGGCAGTGCCGAAAGAAGCAACACCAATTCCGATCTCCAGCCCGTTGAGCGCTGCGCTGAAATAATCAGGCAGGCTGGGAGCGGCACCGGTCAGCAGATGCTGTCCCGCATTATCCAGCAGCAGAATGCTGCACAGCATATCCGGTTGTTCTTGTTCCACGCTCCGAATGATGGCAAGCAGAATGGTAGTGATCGGTGCGCCATGCGCCAGTAGTTCCAGCACCCGATTGCGCGTTTGCTCGCGTTGCTCGGATTGTTTGCGCTCGGTGTTGTCGTGCGCCAGCCTGCGCTGGATGCGAAAAATATAGAAGGTGAGGGCGCTCAAACCGACGATAAGTAGCAGGGCAAGCGCAGTTATCAAGGACACCTCAATGCAATCTCCTGGCGATTGGGGGGCGGCCATCAGCAATTGCGTGGCCGCCTCGCAGACAGGTCGAATTTTGAATATCGAGCATGGCGTGATGATAGCAGAGGAGGTCGCAACTTCAATCTCATCTTGCAGGGGCGCGGCGTGCCGTGCCCCTCTTGAAATCTGCAATGCCGCCCCCATCTGTCCGGACTTCCTAGCATCCATCCTCGCACCTTGTTTATAAACCACGGAGAAAATCATGACCGACACTGCCACTAATAACCGCGAAACCCACGGGGAAACCAACCGGGAAACAATGGGCTTTCAGGCCGAGGTCAAGCAGCTACTGCAATTGATGATCCATTCGCTGTATTCGAACCGCGAGATTTTTTTGCGCGAATTGATTTCTAATGCGGCGGATGCCAGCGACAAGCTGCGCTTCGAGGCGCTGCATAATGCAAGCCTGTTCGAGAACGATTCCGAGCTGAATATCCGCATCGGCTATGACCAAGTGGCGCGCACGCTGACCATCGCCGATAACGGTATCGGCATGAGCCGCGACGAGGTGATTGAAAATCTCGGCACTATCGCCAAGTCCGGCACGCGCGAGTTCTTTTCGCGCCTGTCCGGCGACCAGCAGAAGGATGCGAACCTGATCGGGCAGTTTGGAGTGGGGTTTTATTCGGCCTTTATCGTGGCCGACAAGGTCACGGTAACCACGCGCCGCGCCGGTGAGAAAACCGATCAGGGCGTGCGTTGGGAGTCAGACGGCGGCGGCGAGTTTGCCATCGAGATGGTGGAAAAAGCGGCGCGTGGCACAGAGATCGTGCTACATCTGCGCGAGGGGCAGGACGATTTTCTCAGCGGCCAGAAAATTCGCGCCATCATTCGCAAATATTCCGACCATATTGTGCAACCCATCCTGATGAAAAAAGAAGAATGGAAGGACGGCGCGCAGCAGGTTCTGGATGAGGACGAGACCGTCAATCAGGCTTTTGCGCTGTGGGCGCGCGCCAAGAATGAGATCAGCGACGAGCAGTACCGGGAATTCTACAAGCATGTCGGCCACGACTTCGAAGACCCGCTGGCGTGGGTGCATTCCCGCGTCGAGGGGCGTCAGGAATACACGCAGCTGCTTTATATCCCGAGCCGCGCGCCGTTCGACATGTGGGAGCGCGATGCAATCCATGGCGTGAAGCTGTATGTGCGCCGCGTATTCATCATGGACGATGCCGAGCAGTTGATGCCGCGCTACATGCGCTTTGTGCGCGGGGTGGTGGATTCCAGCGACTTGCCGCTGAACGTGTCGCGCGAGATTTTGCAGGAGTCGAAAGACATCGAGGCCATTCGTTCCGGTTGTACGAAGAAGGTGCTAGTCCTGCTGGAAGATTTGGCCAAAAACGATCAAGAAAAATACAGCAAGTTCTGGGGGCAGTTTGGTCGTGTGCTGAAGGAGGGCATAGGCGAAGACTCCGCCAACAAAGACAAGGTCGCCGGATTGCTGCGCCTGGCTTCGACCCATACCGACACCACGGCAGAAATCGTGTCGCTGGCCGATTACCTGGGCCGCATGAAGGAAGGCCAGGACAAGATTTACTACATCACCGCTGACAGCTTCAACGCCGCCAAGAACAGTCCGCATCTGGAGGTGTTTCGCAAGAAGGGCATAGAAGTGTTGCTGCTGACCGACCGTGTGGACGAGTGGGTGGTGAGCAATCTGTTTGAGTTCCAGGGCAAGCAACTGGCTTCCGTCGCCAAGGGCGGCCTGGATCTCGGCAAGCTGGAAGACGAGGCGGAAAAGAAGGAACAGGAAAATGTCGCTGGTGAATTCAAGGAGCTGACCGACAAGATCAAGACCAGCCTGGCAGATCGGGTCAAGGAAGTGCGCGTGACACATCGCCTGACCGATTCGCCCGCCTGCCTGGTGGCGGACGAGCATGACATGAGCGCGAATCTGGCGCGCCTGCTGAAGTCCGCCGGGCAGCAGGCGCCGATGTCACAGCCGATACTGGAAATCAACCCCAAACACCCGGTGGTGCTGCGCCTCAAGGTTGAGGAGAAGAGGTTCGACGACTGGGCATCGGTGCTGTTCGACCAAGCCTTGCTGGCCGAGGGCGGGCAGCTTGATGACCCAGCCAGCTTTGTCAAGCGGGTGAATCAGTTGATGCTGGAGATGAGCGGCAGCTAGTATCTCCACCTATTAATTACGAGGCATGTGCTACAGATGCGTAGGGCGGGCTCTGCCCGCCATAATGTCCGCCTCTAGTTTTTACTGGCGCTGAGTATAGTCACTCAGGGGACATTTCTATTTGGGAAAAAGGGGACATTACTACTTAGCGCTAACATAATTATAAGGTATGGTTCAAGTTATGGATTTATGGTGGTACACTTCAAGGGTATGTACACACTTCCCAGCTTGATACAGCAGTTTTGTTATACTGAAAACTAAAGAGACAAATTAATACCTGTATTTATTTACGCCTCCTTGGCCGTTGAATTTCTAAATTGAATCACTGCTGTCCAGTTAAAAATAGAATAAATTCAGTTGATTGCTGCGGGTAGCATCATCCGAAATGTAGCCGCTCCCCGCAAAGGCCTGCTGGATGGGCATTTTCTCGAACAGAGTGAGCGAAAATATCTGTAGCAAAGTGTACAGTGAGGCCTCCAGATTGAGACGTTTTTTGACGATGGCAACAAGGACATAAACCGGCACGGCGATCCAGATTTGCGACTTCACTGCATTCTCTGAGTTCCCGTAAAATTTCTTGATACGAAGATGCTGCTTGATCCACTTAAAAAACAGTTCCACCTGCCAGCGAGCCTTATAGAGCGCGCAGATGGTGGCTGCCGACAAAACGAAATTGTTGGTCAGAAACACCAGCGTCTTACCGGTTTTGGGGTCTTTGAAACGGATACGGCGCAGATGCTTGAGATAATCCTTGCGGCTTATGATGCCGGTGAGCGCGACGGTTTGGTCACAGATGATCCCCGCGCTGCGATCTACCGCAGCCGAATAGACACACCGCATCCGAATATTCGACTTGGCGCGCGTGACAAAGAAGACCTGTGCCTGATGCATCATGTGCAGCCTGGAGAAATCCAGATAGCCCCGAGCCATAATGTAGATCGCACCGGCCTCCAGCACCAGCATATCGAGCATATTCACATCACCCAGCTTGCCGTCGGAAATGTGGATTGCGCTTGGGATGTTGCCGCGCAGGTCGAGCAACGTATGCATCTTCACTGCCGACTTCGTCGTGCGAAACGGCGCCCAAGGAAAGAGCGACAGGCACAGGTCGATCGTCGTCGAGTCCAGTGCGTAAGTCGTGTTCGCAAGCTC
>CAMTXD010000102.1:0-12980 GCA_947085625.1 uncultured Gallionellaceae bacterium
CGACATTCTATCTCACCCATGCGCATAATGTTTGCTGCGGGATGAGGCAGATATTAAGGCATACGCTTGTAGAGCCACCACAAGAGTCTCTGGAAGCGCCTATTTACAGGTCTTTCAGCGGAAACGGATGAGGCTTTACTAACGTAGTCCTTAATATAATGCTCGGGTGCAGTTTGGTGAATGCCAGGTACAAAATACCAAATGAGGATGAGTCATGGCCAAAGTAAAAGTCAGCTTTCAAAATAAACTGGGCGAAACGCTTGCCGGATTATTGGAAACCCCTGATACGGAAACCAAAGCTTATGCTTTATTTGCGCATTGTTTTACCTGTTCAAAGGATGTTGCCGCCGCATCACGTATCACCCGCGCATTGGCCAACAAAGGGATAGCGGTGTTACGGTTTGATTTTACCGGGCTGGGTAACAGCGATGGCGATTTTTCCAATACCAATTTTTCTTCCAACATCAACGACCTCATCCAGGCTGCAAATTATCTGGCAGCGCATTACGAAGCACCGACAATGCTTATCGGCCATAGCCTGGGCGGAGCGGCAGTGTTGGCGGCTGCGCAGTCTTTGCCTGCCATAAAAGCGATCGTCACCATTGGCGCCCCTGCCACCGCCCACCATCTGGGACATTTATTTGCCCAGGAAAAAGAGGAAATAGTCAGCAAAGATGAAGCGGTCGTTGAGCTGGCCGGAAGAAAATTCACCATTAAGAAACAATTCGTAGAAGATATTGACCGATACAACGATGCCGCGCATATCGGCCAATTGAAAAAAGCCTTGCTGATCCTGCATTCGCCCATAGACGCTATTGTCTCTATCGATGAGGCGGCGAAAATCTACACAGCGGCAAAACATCCCAAAAGCTTTATTTCTCTCGACAATGCAGACCACTTGTTATCCAAGCGCGAAGATTCGGAGTATGTAGCCAGTGTTATCTCAAGCTGGGCCGCTCGCTACCTTGGCATTACAGATGCCAACAAGGAAGCCTCATCTGGAACAGCCCCTGCTGTTGAGAAAAATCATGTATTGATCGCGGAAAAAAATAGGGAATTCACACGCAATATTTATACTGAAGATCACCAGCTCATTGCCGATGAACCATTATCCTCGGGTGGCGCTAACCTGGGGCCCACAATCCCTATGAACTGTTACTTGCCGCACTCGGCGCGTGCACATCCATGACCATACGCATGTATGCCAGCCACAAAAAAAATAAAGCTTGAGAATGTTGAAGTCACGCTAAGTCATAGCCGTATCCATGCAGAGGATTGTGCCGATTGTGAAACGAAAGCAGGTTTCGTAGATACTATTGAAAAAAATATCAAACTGGAAGGAGACCTGACTGACAAGGAGCGCCAGCGTATCCTTGAGATAGCTGATAGGTGCCCGGTACATAAAACACTGAGTAATGAAATTAAGATCACATCGAATCTGGTATAAGAAAAAACAAACTGATGCTGACCTATATAATTTTGAAACCGTGGTCTGTCCCCAATGCTGTTATTAAGTCGGTGAACATGAGCCTGCGCAAGATTACCAAGAATCGGGGCTCGTTTCCGAGTGATGAGGCATTGCTGAAATTGTTCTACCTGGCGCTGAATAACATCAGCAAGAAATGGACGATGCCGATTCGAGACTGGAAAGCGGCGCTAAACCGGTTTACTATCCAGTTCGAAGACCGGATGCCGCAGCGTTAAACAAAAACCCGTTTACACAAAATTCAGGACACCCCCTCCCATTTAATCCCTATCCATGAAGGAATCGCTGATGACCAATGACGAAATCTACTCTGAACTAGCTCTCAAGTTGCTGGGCAAAGACTTACAGCATCTCGATCCCGAGGAACTTCATGTCATCCAGTCAATTGCCAAGCGTGATGTGAGCAGCCGCGACACTCACGATGTTGTGGACGGCAAATTGACCTATGGAGAGCACTTGTCAGATCGCGTCGCGGCCATTGGTGGATCTTGAGCCTTCATTATCGTCTTTTCCATGATCCTCATTGCATGGATGTTGCTCAACACAGATGTGCTGAGCCATTGGGGGCTGGAATTTGATCCTTACCCCTATATCTTTCTCAATTTGTTGCTTTCGACTGTTGCAGCGCTACAGGCTCCGGTCATTATGATGAGCCAGAACCGCCAAGCTTCAAAAGACCGGATGGCCGCGAGTCTCGATTACGAAATCAATTTGCGTGCTGAACTCGAAATCATGCGCTTGCATGAGAAATTTGACGTCCTTCAAATTGCCAAACTACATAACAAAATTGATGCCTTGGCGGATCGGATTGCGCGGATGACCCAATAGCGCTACCTACCAATATCATGCTTTACTGATTACGAATGGATCTCAGCGAGCAAGAAGTGTTGGTCGCGGAACAATAGGGGAGCAATAGGGGACAGACCACGTCTTCCTGCTACTATGGAGCCGATCCGTTACTGAGAATTCCTCATGCCACGTCGCGCCCGCCTCTCGATTCCCGGTATTCCGTGGCACATCATCCAGCGCGGCAACAATCGTTCGGTTTGTTTCTATGCCGAGGAGGATTACCAGCTCTACCTGCATTACCTTGAGGAATTCGCCACCAAGTTTGGTTGCGTCATTTACGCCTACGTGCTGATGACCAATCATGCGTATTTACTGCTGACGCCACAACGCGCCGACAGTGCGGCTTTGTTGATGAAGCATCTCGGGCAGCGCTATGTGCAATACATCAATCACACCTACCGACGCAGTGGCAAGATATGGGAAGGGCGGTTCCGTTCCTACCGAGGATTATGTGCTGGCCTGCTACCACTACATCGAGTTGAACCCGGTGCGCGCCGGAATGGTGATGCGTCCGCAGGATTATCGTTGGCGAGCTATCATGCCAATGCGCTGGGCAAAGCCAGCCGTTTCATCGTACCGCAAGATCAATATCTGCGGCTGGGACGCAATGATGCAGATCGACAGGGCGCCGGGGGCGTGTCCGCCGGACGCGGGCGGTCGTGTCGGTGCCGGGTGGTATCATGCGGCGAGGCTCCTGAAAGTTCAGACGGAATGAACCACCTTACTGTAGTGCATGTTTCGCTGCTGATCGGCGTGCTGTTCACCGCGCTGCTGATCGGCCATATTCTGCGCCAGCGCCGCGCGCCCGCCGCCACGCTGGCCTGGGTGATTTTCATGCTCGCCCTGCCCTGGCTCGCGGTGCCGCTGTATCTGGCGATCGGCACCCGCAAGTTCGGGTTGCGCGAGATGCTGACCGTACATCGTGTCGAATCGAACAGCGACCCGCTGGAATGCCTGCTCGTCAGCGCCGGAGTGCCGCCCGACCGCGGCGGCAACTGCGTCGAATGGCATGCCGACGGCGATGCGGCGTGGTCTGCGCTGCGCGATCTGATCGCCAGCGCAGCGCAGTCGCTCGACATCATGCTATTTCTGCTGCGCGACGATGCACGTGGCAACGCCTTTATTCAGCAGCTATGCGAACGCGCCCGGGCCGGCGTGCCGGTGCGGCTGCTGCTCGACGGCATCGGCGCGCTGCTGCTGTCGCGTCGCGCGGTGCGCCGTCTGCGTGCTGCGGGCGTCAGCGTCGTGTGGTTCATCCCGCTGCTGCACCGGCCATTTCGCGGCCGCAGTAATCTGCGCAACCACCGCAAGCTCGCGCTAGCAGACGGCCAGCGCGCCTGGAGCGGCGGGCGCAATGTAGCGGCGGAGTATTTCGCTGCCGACGTCGTGTGGACAGACTTGAGCTACACCCTGGCCGGCCCGGTGGCCAGCGACCTGCAGGCACTGTTCAACAGTGACTGGGCGTTCGCCTGCCGCCAGCCGCTGCAGGCGCCGCCGCCGGTGTCCGCTCCGGCGGGCGACAGCCGGGTGCAGATCGTGCCATCCGGCCCCAGGCTGTCGCGCGACACCCTCGCCGAAACCCTGCTCACCGCGTGTTATGGCGCCAGTCGGCGGATCCACGCCGTAACCCCCTACTTTGTGCCGGACGACGCCCTGCAGCAGGCGCTGTGTCTGGCCGCACGGCGCGGCGTGGCGGTGCGGCTGATTTTGCCGCAGCGTTCCAACCATCGCCTCGCGGATATCGCGCGCGCCCGCTACCTGCGCGAACTGGCGATTGCCGGGGTGTGTGTGCGGCTGGTTCCCGATGCGATGGTGCATGCCAAGGCGCTGCTGATCGACGACCTAGCCCTGGCCGGGTCGGCCAATCTCGATTTGCGCAGCCTGTTTCTCAACTTCGAGTTGATGTGCCTGTTCCGCAGCCCAGCTGACGCCGACGCGCTGGCGCAATGGCTGGCGCGGCTGGATGCGCGGGCGCAGGATTATGCGCTGCAACGCGCGCCGGCCTGGCGCGAACTGGTCGAAGGGCTGGTGTTGCTGACCGCTTTTCAGATTTGAGCCAGCGGCCTGTTAATCCAGCGTTTCCGGTAGCGCTTGAAGCCGATCAGCATCACCACCGTCATGAACACCAGCAGGGGCCAGACATTGGGCCAGGTTTCCGCCCAGCCGATGCCCTTCAGCATGACGCCTCGCACAATGCGCAGGAAGTGGGTGAGAGCAAGTAAGGGGTCAGGCCTTTATCTTGTACTGTCGCATCAATCGAGCCATCTGAAGAAGGGGTGGATTATGGGGGAAGATTCAGCCAAGGTGGAGTAGAAAGTAAAGGCCTGACCCCATATTCTTGCTGTAGCGCGGCCGGCTGTTGGGGCTCCGCTTGAGCGAGGGGTTAACGTAGTAATCGGCCCGGCGCCGAAAATCGCGCCGAAGTAAATAAAAAAATATCCAATTTTAATCAATTAGTTAAGCGACTTACTTAAGAGGCTGGATGCGTGAATGCAAGACCCCTATTTTTTTGAAGACCCCGTGCTTTTCTAGGCCAATTGCTCCAGACTGATCGGAGTGGTCATGACGCGATTACTCTTCCAGTAAACTGCGTAGCATCCATGCCATTTTTTCGTGTATCTCAATTCGTTGGGTCAACAGATCGGCCGTGGGCTGATCGTTGGCGCGGCTGACCAGCGGGAAAAGATTGCGTGCAGTGCGTGCGGTTGCTTCCTGTGCCGCTACCAGGTGGCGCACCATGTCCAGCGCCTTGGGAACTCCTTCGACTTCCTTGATGCTCGCCAGCTTGACGAATTCCTTGTAGGTTCCAGGGGCGGGATGGCCGAGGGCACGGATACGCTCGGCTATCAAGTCGAGCGCGTTCCACTGTTCGGTATACTGCCCCATGAACATCAGGTGAAGCGTATTGAACATAGGGCCGGTGACATTCCAGTGGAAGTTGTGCGTGGTCAGGTAAAGCGTGTAGCTGTCGGCAAGCAGGCCGGATAGCCCTTGCGCAATTTCAGCACGATCCTTGTCGCCGATACCAATATCGAGCTTAGTGACTTTGACGGATTGCTTCGATTTCATGGTAATTCTCCTTTGTATTGGTAGGTCGATTTTGGGCGGCCTCAACGTCAAAGCTCAGCCGCGCGCCGAAGGCGCGTCAGCTGGAGCGCCGTGTTAGGCGTTATCCTCTCTAAAATACCCAAAGAATATATTGGCTACCAGAAAGGATGTCCCGAGTAGTAGCCCACCCACTCCGATATAGGTAAATGCTTCAGTTAAAAAATGGCCGTGCGCGGCATCTCGACCTATTGAAGGCGCCAGCAAAAATATTGTGAACCATGAGAGCGGGTAAAAACCACTGAGCCCGATTAGGGAAGACGAGATGGCCTTTAACCTTTTCTTCAAATCAGAAAACATGATCAGAAGTATCAGCCCCAGTGAAAATGCTGCGATGCCGGTTGCGTGAAAATGTCCCCTTTGAGCATAGCGCCAGATTTTTTCGGGGCTTGCTTGATCGTGAAGCGCTGGGTGAGCTGCAATTCCCTTGGCGATATAAGCCTCAAAGCCTGCTTCATTCACACCGAAGGTGATACCCAAACCTACACCAAAAGCCAGACCCAGTAATACCAGAGCTAACCCTATCCTTACGTTTTTAAGTTCTTTCGACATTTCATTCTCCTTGATACCTAATATTGAGATGCACGCCTAACGAAGCTGTAGAAAACCCCCACCTTACCCGAAACCATTGCGCGTATCAAGGTCGAACTGAATGTTACTCAGGAGTCAGCAATTTAGACGACGTTATCGCCTGCGGAACCCGCATGAAATATGGTCTCCGTGTTCCCCAAGTTACCGACTCCTGAGTAAATTTCGGAGACGGATATGGCACGCTACAAACACATCATACGCACCAGTCTATGGCCTCCCCACCACCGCAACGGGTCGGAAGCCAAGGGCAATAAATCTTCGAATACATGCAGCCCCCGCCACGCCCGAGAGAAAACGAGTGCCACTTCCGTTATTCAGGCATCCGTCCAACGACCTTCCCCTTCTGACCACAGGGTCGGCTTCTCCACTTAATTGACGAGGCTACGTCTAGGTTCACTTGCGTTACGGCCTGCACTCTTGCTGTTTGGAAACTCACAACAGTGGATTACTCCACCGCCGCGCACCTGGTGCTACCGGGACGTACGGACAACTCCCCAGACGGGGCTTTAACCCGCTAGATTTACTGCTATTACTGCGTACGGTCAGACTCGGATGCAGGGCGATGGGGGCGTTGGATTGTAGTGAGCAATGTTTCAGCGCACCCGTTTTTCAAACCACTATTTTCAAATCACCACCGGCACGCGCGCGGTCAGCGCACACAGCAATTCATAGCTGATGGTGCCCGCCGCATGGGCCACTTCTTCTACCGGCAGTCCCTCACCCCACAATGTCACATGGCAGCCCACATCGGCCGCAGGCAAGGCGCTTAAATCCACGCTCAGCATGTCCATTGAAACCCTCCCCAGCGTGCGTGTGCGCAGGCCATCTACCAGTATCGGCGTGCCGGTTGGCGCGTGGCGCGGATAGCCATCGGCATAGCCGCAGGCGACCACGCCAATACGCATCGCATTCTCGGCACGGAACAGGCCGCCATAACCGACACGATCACCCGCTTTCAATTCGCGTACTGAAATGATTTCGCTGCGCAGGGTCATGGCCGGTTTCAGGCCAAGTTGTTGCGCGCTGGACTGTGTTCCGTCTGCGTGGGCAAACGGCGATGCGCCATACAGCATGATACCGGGCCGCACCCAGTCGGCATGGGTGGCTGGGTAGCGTAGCAGAGCGGCCGAGTTGGCCAGCGAGCACGCCACGCGATACGGCGCGGCCACCCCATTGAACACCTCCATTTGCTCGGCCACGCCAGCCGCCTCGTCGGCCTGGGAGAAATGTGTCATCAAGGTGATGTCGCGCACCGCCGAATGTGCCTTTATTTTTTCCATCGCGGCGGGAAGCTCGCGTGGCGTGAAGCCCAAACGGTTCATGCCGCTGTTGACCTTGAGCCACACCTGCAAAGTGCCACGGCGTGGATAGGCCTCCAGCATGGCAATTTGTTTTGCGTTATGAATCACATACGTGAGATGGTACTCGGCCGCCAGCGGCAAATCGTCCGCGGTAAAAGCGCCTTCCAGCAGCAAAATCGTCTGACGGAATCCGGCTTCACGCAACTGCACGGCATCGCGCACATCCAGCAGCGCAAAGCCATCGGCTGAATTTAACGCTTCGGCTGAACGCAATAAACCATGTCCGTAAGCATTGGCCTTGATCACCGCCATGATACGCGCAGAAGTCGCGCGGCGGGCGACTTGCAGGTTGTGCTGCAGCGCGGAAAGGTCAATATGTGCTTGGATCGGACGGGGCATGGATGTGGGATCGCGGGCGTAGTAAGTTGCCGCTAATGATAGCAGGCCTCCCCATATTCGTGATATAAAACGTGCTGTCAAAAATAACTGCGCTTAATGAAACTCGGCTTTTACATCATACTCGCGGCGCAGTTCTTTTCCGCGCTCGCAGACAATGCCCTGCTGTTTGCCGCCATCGCCCTGCTGTACGCAGTGCATGCGCCGGACTGGCAGATTCCGATGTTGCAGGCGGCGTTCGTGGCATCCTACATCGTGCTGGCGCCGTTTGTCGGCGCCTTCGCCGATTCGCTGCCCAAGGGGCGCGTGATGCTGATCGGCAACACCATCAAGCTGTCCGGCTGCATCGCCATGCTGGCCGGGGTCAACCCGCTGCTCGCCTATGCCGTGGCCGGATTCGGCGCGGCGACGTATTCCCCGGCCAAATACGGCATACTCACCGAATATTTGCCGCCGGGAAAGTTGGTACTGGCCAATAGCTGGATGGAGGGCTTGACCGTCGCCGCCATCGTACTCGGCGCGGTGGTGGGCGGCATGCTTATCAGCCCGAACATTGCCGACAACATGCTGCAGTGGTGGAATATCCCGCTGATAGCGACCGGCATAGACACCGCACCGGAACTGGCCATCGCCATCATCGGCGTCCTCTATATCATCGCGGCAACATTCAATCTTTACATCCCCCATGTCCCGATAGAGCACAAACCATTAAGCCGCAACCCGGTGTTTCTGGTCAAGGAATTCGCGCACTGTTTCAAGTTGTTGTGGAAGGATCCGCTCGGGCAAGTATCGCTCGCCGTAACGACGCTTTTTTGGGGCGCGGGCGCGACATTACGTTTGATCGTGCTGGCATGGGCCGCTATCGCGCTGCACTATGACATCGGCGAGGCCGCCAATCTCACTGCGTGGTTTGCCGTCGGCATCGCCATTGGTGCGCTACTGGCAGCCAGATTCGCCAAGCTGGATCATGCGGTCAAGGTACTGCCGATCGGCATCGTCACCGGGCTGGTAGTTCTGATAATGATCCCGGTCACCAGCACACCACTCGCCATTACATTGCTCATGGCCATCGGCGCAATGAGCGGCTATCTCGTGGTGCCGATGAACGCATTGCTGCAACATCGCGGCCATCTGCTGATGGGCGCGGGCAGATCTATCGCAGTACAAAACTTCAATGAAAATATCAGCATCTTCGCCATGCTCGCGCTGTATGCCTTGATGGAAAAGCTAGAATTCAGTATTTACCTCATTATCCTGGTATTCGGTCTGCTGCTCTCAGGCATCATGGTCGCGATATATAAGAAGCACAGCCACGACCAGGATTCGGGGCGGATGTAAGGGCACGGCGCGCCGTGCCCTTACGACATCTGCCCATAATCCGTACAAACCACCGTATCACGCCCCTGCGACTTGGCCTTGTACAAGGCGTGGTCGGCGGATCTCAACAGAGTTTCCAGAGACAGGTCATCGCGCGGGATCACCGCAGCGACACCACAACTGACCGTAACATATTTGGACGCCGAAGCGCTGTGCGGCAGCTTGAGCTCGGCGATTTGCTTGCGGATATGGCTGGCCACCCACCTAGCACCATCCATATCGGTCTCCCCCAGGATGAGCGCGAACTCCTCCCCGCCGTAGCGCGCCACCAGATCGCTAGGACGAGGTGCGGAACGCGCCACTTGCGTGGCCACCGTCTTGAGGCATGTATCGCCTGCCTGATGTCCGTAGGTATCGTTGTACAACTTGAAATGATCAACATCCACCATGATCAGCGATATTGGTTTTTTCATGCGCACGCAGCGCCGCCATTCGCGCACCGACAATTCGTCGAACATGCGCCGGTTGGCGATGCCGGTCAGCCCGTCGGTCGCAGAAAGGCGCTGTAACTCCTTGTTGGCGGCACTCAACTGGCGCGTGACGTCCACCAGCGTGCGCTGCATTTCGACCAGCCTACGCATGGCCCGGACCTTGGCGTTCAGCACCACTGCGCTGACCGGCTTCATCAGGTAGTCATCGCCACCCGCCTCGATGCCGCGCGCCAGATCCTCGTCCTTGGCCATACTGGTCAGGAAGATGATGGCCGTCCAATCCTTACTCTTCTCCAATGCCCGTATTTTTTTTGCGACATTAAACCCGTCAGTGTCTGGCAGGATGGCGTCCAGCAGGATGATGTCGGGGCGGCTCTTGCGGAAAATATCAATGGCGGCCTGGCCGGTCTCCGCGCGCAGGGGGTGGTGGATGCCCATTTTTTCAAGGTAACCGCAGAGGGCCGCCATGGTCACCTTGCTGTCTTCTACCACAAGCACTTTCAGTTCATTGCCATTCTTCGACATGTCACTCCCATCTAACGGGCATGACGTAAGTCACCCCCTGATTAATGAAACATCATGCCCGTTTCCCTCTCCCCAGCCCTCTCCCAGAGGGAGAGGGGGGCAGGGTTTCGCTGCGCGAGTTTCACGTTGAAATTCGTAGCCGGTCAGCCCAACCCACGCATTGTTTCCACCGCCAAGCACAAGTCCTGCCACGCCTTGGCCTTATCCGGCGGCGTGCGCAGCAGATAGGCAGGATGGTAAGTGATAATGAGTGGTATGTCGTGATAGTCATGCAGCTGGCCGCGCAAACTATCCAACACGGCTTCTTTGCCCAGCAGCGCCGTCGCGGCGACATTACCCAGCGCCACAATCAGCTTGGGTTGCATGAGTCTGATCTGCCGTTCCAGGTAAGGCAAGCACTGTGCAATCTCGTCCCTCTCCGGCGTGCGGTTGTCGGATGGGCGGCACTTGACGATATTGGTGATATAAACGCTGTGGCCGCGTTTCAATTGAATTGCGGCCAGCATGTTGTCGAGCAGCTTGCCCGCCTGCCCCACGAACGGCTCGCCCTGCGCATCTTCGTCCGCGCCCGGCCCTTCACCCACGAATAGCCAATCGGCCTGTTCATCACCCACGCCAAATACGGTTTGCGTACAACCGGCGCGCAACTTGCACGCAGTGCAGTTTTTTACCAATGTTTTTAAGTCAGACCAGTCAAGATCTGCCACGTTTTTCTTGGCTGTGATTTCTGTGACGACCGTGCGCGGCACTTGCTCCGCCACTGTCTCTGACATGGGCGCAGGCGCACCGCGCCGTTGCCACAGCGGGTAGAGATTAAGCTCGCGCAGTATCGCTTCTTGCCTGCTGTTCACAAGGGCACTCACAATAAATATTCCATCACCATTGCGTCCTCGCGTCCGTTGTTGACCGCCGGATAGTAGCTGCGCCGCATGGCCAGCTCGCCGAACCCAGCTTTGCGATACAGCGCCAGCGCGGCCAGATTGGAGGGGCGCACTTCCAGAATTACGCGCCGCATGTTCAAACTTCGCGCGATGTTCATTATCTCATGCAGCAATGTAGCGCCCAGCCCCCGACGCTGATGTTCGGCGGCAATGCTGATATTGAGCAAGTGCGCTTCGTCCACTGCGGGCATGAGTACCGCATAACCCAACATCTCATTCCAATTCCATTTCATCGGTGACACGGCGTTGGTATCCTCGCTCACTCCTAACCGTACTAACTGTACTGTCTTCGTCGTTCGCTCGTCGCCGCCTTGTTTCACCTTCGAAATAGAATTGGAATCACCCTCACTCATAAATATCCTGCAAACATAGCCGCTATTGAACGCATCGGTAAAATTCCCGCGCGTCCACGGATGGTCATGCACGCGCTGCTCAATGGACAGCACCTGGTCCAAATCAGCCAGCACCATGTCACGTAACACAGGTTTTATTAGGGTGTCCATTAGCGCTCGGAAGTTTTTAGCGCCACTTTATCGCGCAGGTATAGCGGCATGGCCTGCGCTGCATCCATGCTCAGTCCGGCGGCAAATAGTGGCGCGGCACATTGCGCGATGGCGCTAGCTTGCGGCACGGCTTCAGCGTCGCTGCCAATAAGTTGCCCAGCATAGCGCTCGTTCAATGCCACGCCATGCATGGCAAAACCACTGCCCACGCCGAACCAGCCGGAGCCTTGAATCAATGGAGCGTGTTGCGCTAAACATAAATTCGGCGCGCATACGGCCACCCATTCCCCAGTGCGCTTTTCATATGCGGCGTGGTAAATCTCGCCCATGCGCGCATCCAGCGCGGCAATCACTTTGTCGTGGCCAGCGGCTTGTGCCAGCGCTTGTAAGGTACACACCCCCACCACCGGCAAATCTGCCCCCAGCGCCAAGCCTTGTGCCACGTCGCAGGCGATGCGCACGCCGGTGAACGAGCCTGGCCCCATGCCGTACGCGATACCATCCAGTTGTACAATCTTCACACCTGCTTCACGCAACAAACTATCCAGAAATTCAATCAACAACTCGGAATGGCGCTGCCCCACCAGTGCGCAGCGGCTGGTCATCTTGCCGTCCTGCCACAACGCGACGGAGCAATATTCGGTGGAAGTTTCCAGCGCGAGAATTTTCATAAATGCATAGGGTGCGCTTGCGCACCATTTTTTGTCCTAATGAAACCACTAGCAGATAGTCAAAGTGAATCGCATGAATGCAAAATGCACTGGCAACCTCCCCCTTTGTAAAAGGGGGAGAGCTTGCGAGGGGGCCGAGGGGGATTTAACGGTAGCAGCACTTGCCACCGTTTTAAATCCCCCCTAACCCCCCTTTTTCAAAGGGGGGGATATTCCGCTGTTTTAACTTGATTACCTATTTTTCGGCTTATACCAACAGCAACGCCACAGCCTGCGCCGCGATGCCTTCGCCGCGTCCGGTGTAGCCAAGACTCTCAGTGGTGGTCGCTTTCACATTGACCGCGTTCATTGCTACGCCCAAATCGGTGGCAATGTTTTCCACCATTTTCGCAATATATGGCGCCATCTTCGGCGCCTGCGCGATGATGGTGGCGTCCATATTGCCGATGCGGAAGCCAGCGCTGGTCACCATGCGCGCCACTTCGCGCAGCAAAATACGGCTGTCCATGTTTTTGTATTTGGCATCGGTATCTGAAAAGTGGCGACCGATGTCGCCCAGTGCCGCAGCACCCAGCAAGGCATCGCAAATGGCATGCAGCAGCACATCGGCATCGGAGTGGCCGAACAAACCTTTTTCGTAAGGTATCTCTACGCCGCCGATGATTAACTTGCGCCCTGCCACCAACTGGTGAACATCAAAACCTTGTCCGATTCTCATTAACCATCCCCCACGTATTTTGTAGGGTGCGCTTGCGCACCACCTGCATTGGTGCGCAAGCGCACCCTACATTTTATCTTGCAGCA
>CAMTXD010000103.1:0-18271 GCA_947085625.1 uncultured Gallionellaceae bacterium
GAAGTCGGGCGAGCGCAGCGGCACGTGCCGGACTCTATTACGACGCTGCGTATCCTCATCGCGCGAGCCGTCGCTGCGAGGCTGCTACGATGTCCGTGTTGCGGTGGGGGTTAACGAGATTTGTGACACAGTAAGACTAGATGTTTCACAAACCTTGCGCAAGGCGTGAATCCGCCTATCCTTAGGTTTATGCAAAATTCAGGTTAGCACCTGCCGTGCTTGGGGTGCGCTTGGATGAGCTGCTTGTGTAATCAGCCCGGATTGAGAAATGCTGTTTTACAAACAACTTTCAAAAATCATCGTTACCGTTTGACTTGCCACGATTTTTTAAACTATAGTGCGCCCTATGCAAGCAGAATTTTACGCATTGGAAGGCAAGCTGGCGCAATTGGTGCAATTGGGTCAGCGCTTGCGCGCGGAAAACCATCGCCTGCGCCAGGATCTGGCACAAGCGCTGAGTCAAAATCGGCAATGCCATGACAAAATGGAGGGTGCCAGGTCGCGTCTGGAGCGGCTATTGGCGCAATTGCCGAAAGAAGAGGCATGAGCGGCAATGTAAAAACTTTGGATGTCGTCATTCTCGACCGTGAGTTCCGCATCGCCTGCCCGGAAGAAGAGCGCGCCGAACTACTCGATGCGGTCGCCTATCTAGACAAAAAAATGCGCGAGATACGCGACCTGGGCAAGGTGGTCACGGTCGAGCGTATCGCCATCATGGTTGCCTTGAATCTCTCCCACGAGCTGCTGACCACGCGCCTCGGGGTCGGTTTTGACATGGGGGAATTTAAGTGTAGAATGAATTCCATGCAGGCAACCATCGACGCGTCACTCGCGGAACAGGATGAGTTGTTTTAAGTTGTCCCTGCGGTGTTCGTCAGGCTCATAATTCTTTGAACCAATAAGCTTTGCTTAGGTTGCGGACCATTAAGTTACTGTTGTGAGCATCCCTCGCGGATGCACCTGATGTAACCGGAAAGCGACCCTCTTGAACCCAGGTTCAAGATATTGGGTCAACGGCACAGGCGGGGGCTTTATCTGAAATGCGGCTTCGGCCGCATTTCTTTTTTAGAGGTGCCCTACACGTAAACTTCGTTTTTAGCAGGAAATATCCCATGCGCTATTGGTTGATGAAATCCGAACCGGGTGATTGCAGCATTGATGACCTTGCCGCACTGCCGAATCAGGCTGTGGCATGGTATGGCGTGCGCAATTATCAGGCGCGCAACTTTATGCGCGACCAGATGCAAGTCGGTGACGGTGTGCTGTTTTACCATTCCAATTGCGCGGTGCCGGGTATCGCCGGCATCGCGCACGTGAGCAGCACCGCTTATCCCGATGCCACACAGTTCAAACGTAACAGCAAATACTTCGACCCCAAGGCCACGCAGGAGACGCCGCGCTGGTTCAACGTGGATGTGCAACTGGTGCAAAAAATCGCGCTGATTTCGCTGGCTGAATTGCGCACCCACCCGCAACTGGAACGCATGCGCATCCTGCAACGCGGCAATCGTTTGTCCATCACCCCACTCGATCCTGCCGAGTGGAAGTTCATCACTGCCGAATTAGCGCACCACTGATGGAGTGGTATGCAGCCTATCTGGCGCTGGGTGCCGTCGTCGGCGTGTTCGCGGGGTTATTCGGCATCGGCGGCGGATTATTGTTAGTGCCTGCGCTGCTGCTTTTGTTCGACATGCAGCGCTTTCCCGCCGAATATAACATGCATCTGGCGCTTGGCACCGCCATGGCCACCATCCTGTTCACCTCGCTAGCCAGCATGCGCAAACACCACCAGCATGGCGCGGTGAATTGGCGCGTAGTGCGTATTATTACTCCCGGCATTCTGCTCGGCACCGCGCTCGGCACATTGTTTGCCGCTTCCATTTCCCCACGCGGCCTGGGAATATTTTTCGCACTGTTCGTGTTTTTTGCCGCCACCCAAATTCTGCTCGATATACGTCCCAAACCTTCAAGACAGTTGCCCGGCGCGGGCGGGATGACCCTTGCTGGCGTGTTCACTGGCTGGATTAGCAGTATGGTTTCCATAGGCGGCGGAACGTTTGTAGTGCCATTCCTTGCCTGGTGCAACGTCCCGTTGCGCAACGCTATTGGCACTTCCGCCGCGATCGGTTTTCCGATCGCAGTCGGTGGCACGGTGGGTTATATCGCCACCGGCATGATCCACCACACCCTGCCTCCATTGAGTTGGGGTTTTGTGTATATACCCGCCTTGCTGTGGGTCGCCCTCGGCAGCGTCATCACCGCACCGCTCGGTGCCAAAGCCACGCACTATATGAAGGTGGAATTGTTGCGCAAATTGTTTGCCGTACTGTTAATCGGATTGGCGACCAAGCTGTTGCTCAAGGTTATAGATTGATTTGCAGTCGCTCCTAGTGTCGCGTCAGGCATGACATGTCGCATAGTAGGGCGGACAAGCGTAGCGCCTTCCGCCGGACGTTACCTCGTTCGGGTGCCCGGGCAAAAGCGCTGCGTACGTTTTACGAGTTATCCGTCATTTTAAGTATGGCGCGACACTAGTCTGTCCGCGCCTAGAGGTGAACATCTGCCATAATTCGACATGGTTTCCATCACTCAAAAATCATCCGCATCGTCCGAGCGCATCCAGCCCTTGCTTGATGCTATAACAAAAACTTTCTCTCCCGCAGAGGTTGGCGTGATACGCCGCGCCTGTGAATTGTCCGGGCCGCTCTACGATGGCAAAGTCGAGCTAACCGGCGCACCGCTGATGCAACATGCGCTCGGTGCGGCTTCGATCCTGGCCGGCATGAACATGGACCACGAGACGCTCGCCGCAACTATCCTGCATGCGGTGCCAGAATATCTGGATAACTGGCATGAAAAAATTGAAAAAGATTTCAGCACCAACGTGAAGGTGCTGGTCGAAGGCATTGCGCGCATGGAACAGATCGAGCAGTTCAGCGAAATGCCCAGGCTAGGCAAAAAGAACAAGGACGAAGCGGCGCAGCAGATCGAAAGCCTGCGCCAGATGTTGCTGGCGATGGTGGAAGACATCCGTGTGGTGTTGATCAAACTGGCCGAGCGCACCCAGACCTTGCGCCATTTGTCCGGTGCCAGTGTCGAGCAACAGAAACTGATCGCACAACAGACCCGCAGTATCTTTGCGCCGCTGGCCAACCGTCTCGGCGTGTGGCAACTCAAGTGGGAGCTGGAAGATCTCTCGCTGCGCTATCTGGAGCCGGAGCTGTATAAAAAAGTCGCGAATCTGCTGGACGAGCGCCGGGTAGATCGCGAACAGTACATCGAGGCAGTGGTATCACAGCTCAAACAGGTGCTGAGCCAGGTAGGCATCCCTGCTGAAGTGACCGGCCGCCCCAAACATATCTACAGCATCATCAATAAAATGAAGCGCAAGCAGGTCGAGTTCAGCGAACTCTACGATGTGCGCGCGGTACGTATTTTGATTGACGAGAGCAAAGTCGATGGCATCATGGGTTGCTACACCGCGCTGGGGCTGGTGCATGAGCTGTGGCCACCGATCGAAAACGAATTCGACGACTACATCGCGCACCCCAAGAGCAACCACTACCGCTCGTTGCACACCGCCGTGATCGGCCCGCGCGGCTTGGCACTCGAAGTGCAGATACGCACCCGTGAAATGCACCAGCATTCCGAACTCGGCGTCGCCGCCCACTGGCGCTACAAGGAAGGCGCGAAATCCGATACTCGCTTCGACGAAAAAGTTGCCTGGCTACGCCAGATACTGGAATGGAAGGAAGAGCTTGCGGACAAGGGCGACCTGCAGGAACAATTCAAAAACGAATTGTTCCACGATCAAGTCTATGTGTTCACGCCACTGGGCAAAGTCATCGCCCTGCCCAAAGGCGCGACCCCGGTGGAATTCGCCTACCACCTGCACACCGATCTCGGCCACCGCACCCGTGGCGCCAAGGTGGACGGCAGTATCGCTCCGCTCAACTATAAACTACAGAGCGGACAACGCGTGGAAATTCTCACCGTCAAACAGGGCGGGCCGAGCCGCGACTGGATCAACCCCTCTCTCGGCTTCCTGCAAAGCTCGCGCATCCGCGCCAGAGTGCGCGCATGGTTCAAGAATCAGAACCTCGATGAAAGCGTCGCGCAAGGTAGAACGCAACTGGATCGTGAACTGCACCGGCTGGGTGTCACCTCCATAAATCAGGAAAAACTCGCGCAGCGATTGCACTACAACAAACTGGAAGATTTTCTCACCGCCATCGGGCGCAACGAGGTCAGCCCACGACGTATTGCCGTTGCCATCCAGGAAGAGCTGCCCACCAAGATTATCGAGATCCCCAAGCAAAACGTCATCAAGCCAGCAACCCAACGCACTTCAAAAGCCGACATCACCGTCGGCGGCGTGAACAACCTGATGACCCGGATCGCCAAATGCTGCAACCCGGCAAAGGGGGATGCCATCGTCGGCTACGTCACGCGGGATCGGGGCATTACAATACATCGGGAAGACTGCGCGTTCATGCTGCACCTGACGGAGAGCCGGCGCGACCGCAAGCTGACGGCGCAATGGAGTGATAAATAAAGGCCGAATTAACAGCTATACTCCTTGGGAGTAGGATGCGCTTATGGGCGCCCTTATGTTCATCGTCGTTGAAACCACGCTATTTTCCAAACTATGGCCTGCGTATTGGTCAGAAGAAGATCAGGGCGCATTCGCCGCATATATCGCTCAACATTCCGATGCCAGAAACGTTATCCGTGGCACAGGCGGATTGTGCAAGGTGTTGTCACTTCGTTACAGTAAGTCAACGCATTAAACCGAGATTCGGATCATGAATTTTAGAGGTGCCTTTTAACCTGGAAACCTTAGTTGGACGGGATGGAGTGCGCTATTTTTGGGGTGCAGGGCAAGACGCAACGACGCGGCTTTGGTCGTTCCATTCCAAGGAGTTGCAACGCAGCCATGTGCCGCAAAAATAGTGCACTCCATCCCGTAGCGGTCTCACCAATCGGGTGAAAAGATCAATCATGAATAAATTTATTGAAATCATCTTGTTAAATACCCAGATAAGCGGTCAACTGGGGTTTCTAGGTTTAACCCGAGTGCGGCAGAGTCCGCGCAATCACCCACGCACTCACTTCGCGCGCACCGGCGGCGCGCAAGGCCAGCGCCAGCTCTTGCAGCGATGCGCCGCTGGTCATTACGTCATCCACCATGGCCACATGCTGGCCCGATAAATTTGTCGCGCAGGTAAACACACGGCGCACATTTCCGCTTCTTTCCTTCCAGCGCAGTGCGGATTGCGGCGGGGTATCGCGCATACGCTGGCAGGCGTTATAAAGTAATGGAATATGCAATTTGCGTCCGATGCGCCGCGCCAGTTCCAGCGACTGGTTGAAGCCGCGCTCGCGCAACCGGGCCGGATGCAAAGGCATGGGCACGATGCAGTCGGGACGGATCACAACGCGTTGTGCCAGTTTATCCGCGAGGCTGTTCACCAGCACCAGTTGTTCGCCATACTTGAGCGCCTGCACCAACTTGTCGAGCGGAAAGGCGTAGGCGAACACCGCCGCCGTGCGGTCAAATGCGGGCGCGTGTTGCAGGCAACTGCCGCAGGTGGCGCCAGCTAGGGTGGGCAGGGCGCATATCGGGCAAGTCGGCGCGGTCAAATAGGGCAGGTCGGCATCACAAGCGACGCACCAAATGCCATTGCGACTGGCCGTACCGCACAGCAAACAGGGTTGCGCGGGCAGGGTATGCCGCAATTTTGTGCTGATGTTTAAAAAATGCCGGGTCAAAATTGACAAGGTGCTATCCTTTCAAGGATGATACTGACCTAATTGTAATCCATCAGAAATTGAAACACATGACGACTCAAGCCGTGCAATTTTTACGTACTGCCCGCCCTTTTACCGAACCAACCATCACCGCACAGCGCTGGAGCGTGGCCGAGGTAGAGGCCTTGTTCAGGCTGCCGTTCGCCGATCTGCTGTACCGCACGCAGCAAGTGCATCGAGAATATTTCGACCCGAACGCGGTACAGCTTTCAACTTTATTGTCGATCAAAACCGGCGGCTGCCCTGAAGACTGTGGTTATTGCCCGCAAGCGGCGCGCTACGACACTAGCGTGGAAAGCCAGGCATTGCTGGAGCTTGATGTCGTGCTGGATGCCGCCCGCGCGGCCAAGGCTGCGGGCGCATCCCGCTTCTGCATGGGCGCTGCCTGGCGTGGCCCCAAACAGCGCGACCTGGAGCCGGTGCTGGACATGGTGCGCGCAGTCAAGGCGCTGGGGCTGGAAACCTGCGCCACGCTGGGCATGTTGAAAGATGGCCAAGCCGAGCAGTTGAAAGACGCAGGGCTGGATTACTACAATCACAATCTTGACACCGCGCCGGAATTTTATGGCGACGTCATCACTACGCGCGCTTACCAGGATAGGCTGGACACGCTGGAGCGCGTGCGCGGTGCCGATCTGCACGTATGCTGCGGCGGGATTGTTGGAATGGGGGAAACTTTAACTCAGCGCGCTGGGTTGATCGCGCAACTGGCCAATCTCGATCCCTATCCCGAAAGCGTGCCCATCAACCTGCTGGTGCAAGTGGAAGGCACGCCGCTGGCCGACACCGCAGCGCTAGACCCGCTGGATTTTGTGCGCACCATCGCCGTGGCGCGCATCACCATGCCCAAGGCGCGTGTGCGCCTGTCCGCCGGACGGCAGCAGATGAGCGATGCGGTGCAGGCTTTATGTTTCCTCGCCGGAGCGAACTCGATATTTTATGGTGAACAGTTGCTGACTACCGGTAATCCTGAAGTTGCGCGTGACCACGCGCTGTTGGATAAGTTGGGCATGTATCCATCCTCATAAAAAATGTAGCGTGCGCTGTGCGCACGATTTTTTCAACGTGCGCACAGCGCACGCTACAAAATCCATGCCATTTTCCGAACTTCAACATGACCTTAAAACCCGTGCCGCGCAAGGCTTGCTGCGCCAGCGCCGCGTGCTGGGAAGCGCGCAGGGCACGCGCATCACGGTGGATGGCAAACCCTACCTGTCTTTTTGCAGTAACGACTATCTTGGCTTGGCAAATCACCCGCAATTGATCGCGGCACTGCAAAACGGCGCAGCACAATGGGGTGCAGGCGCGGGCGCAGCGCACCTGGTCAGCGGCCATTTCAAGGCACATCACGATCTGGAACAGGCGCTCGCAGAGTTCGTAGTCAAACCAGCCGCCTTATTATTTTCTAGCGGCTATCTGGCTAATCTGGGTGTAGTACAGGCGCTGGTGGGCCGGGGCGATACGGTGTTTGCCGACAAGCTCAACCATGCTTCGCTGAACGATGCCATGCTGCTGTCGCGTGCGCAAGTTAAGCGCTACCGCCACAACGACCTGACGCACCTGGCGCAATTACTTGGGCAAGCAAATAGTGGGCGCAAACTGATCGTCACCGATGCGGTGTTCAGCATGGATGGCGACATCGCACCCTTGCCGGAGCTATTGGCGCTGTGTGAGCAATATGATGCATGGTTGCTGGTGGATGACGCGCATGGCTTCGGCGTGTTGGGTGAGCAGGGACGGGGGTCGCTGTCACACTTTAAGCTGGATGCGCCGCGCATCATTTACATGGCCACACTGGGCAAGGCGGCCGGCGTGTCCGGCGCGTTTATCGCAGCGGAACAAGTGGTGATAGCTACGCTGCTGCAAAATGCGCGCAGCTACATCTACACTACCGCTAGCCCGCCTGCGCTGGCCTCCGCACTGCTGGCCAGCTTGAAATTATTGCAGCAAGAAGAGTGGCGGCGCGAGCAGTTGCAGAAGTTGATAGCGCAGTTGCAAGCTGGCTTGAGCGGATTGCCGTGGAAGTTGATGCCTTCGATGACACCTATCCAGCCGCTACTGGTTGGCGACAATGACGCAGCGCTGGCACTGAGCGCGGAGCTACGTGAGCTTGGCATCTGGGTTCCAGCCATACGCCCGCCGACTGTGCCGCAGGGTACGGCGCGGCTACGCATTTCGCTGTCGGCGGCGCACAGTGAGCGGGATGTTGCACAATTAATAGAAGCGCTGCATGAGCTTGCACAGAAATCATAAATCCGCGCAGCGTTCGTTTGCCCCCGAACCCTCGCTTCGCTCTCCCTACGGGGGGAGGGTTGGGGTGGGGGAAACGTGCAGGGCGGTAAAAATGGAATAGCAAATGACCGCCTTGCACGTTGACGTTACAGGTAGTGGCGAACCCTTGGTCATGCTGCACGGCTGGGGGTTGCATGGTGGCATCTGGGGCAGCGCGGTAGAACAACTTGCGCAACGTCACCGCGTACATTGCGTCGACTTGCCCGGCTACGGTGCCAGTGCCGGGCTGGCGCAATATAATCTGGATGAAATCGTGCAGCGCCTCGTCACGCACTTTGCACAACCCGTCACTGTGTGCGGCTGGTCGTTGGGCGGGCAGGTGGCGTTACGCTGGGCGCAGCTCGCGCCGCACCAAATCGGCAAACTGGTGCTGGTTGCGACCACGCCTCGATTTGTGCGGTGCGCTGGCTGGGATTGCGCGATGGCGGAAGAAACTCTGCGCGAATTTTCTGCCGCTTTGCTGGAGAATTACGCGCTGACATTGAAGCGGTTTATAGCTTTGCAGGTGCGCGGTAGCGAACATGAGCGCGAGTTACTGGCGGTTATGCGCAGACTATTGTTCAGTCGTGGCGAACCGGATAGGGCGGCCTTGCGCGGCGGGCTGGAGATGTTGCGCGATACTGATATGCGCGCCCAGTTGCAACAAATTACTCAAGCTACTTTGGTTGTTGCGGGCGAACGCGATATATTAACCCCGCCTGCAGCATCGGAGTACTTGGCGCAAGCCTTGCCCAATGCGCGCCTGATGGAAATAAAGGGCGCGGCGCACGCGCCATTTTTGTCTCACCCGGAAATTTTTGTGAGGCACATCACAGATTTTTTACATGAGGTTTTGTAGGGTGCGCTTGCGCACCATGCTCAAGAAAACTGGTGCGCAAGCGCACCCTACAGGGTTGTTTGAACATGAACGAATTTGAAATTGACAAACGCGCCGTCCGCCGCGCCTTTAACCGCGCCGCAAATGGCTATGATAGCGCTGCCGTGCTGCAACGCGAAGTGTGCAGCCGCATGCTGGAACGGCTGGATTACATCAGAGAGAAACCGGCGCATGTATTAGATGTGGGCAGCGGCACCGGCTGGGGCACGCGCCAACTGGCGCAGCGCTATGCCAGCGCGCACATTGTGGCGCTCGACATTGCGCCGGGCATGTTGCAGGCAGCGCGCGAACAATCGAGCTGGTGGCGCAAGTTATTCTACAGTGGCAAGCAAAGCTACCTCTGCGCCGATGTCGAGGCATTGCCGTTAGCGGCAAAGAGCTTGGATCTGGTATGGTCCAATCTTACTGTGCAATGGTGCAATGATTTGCCGGCGACTTTCATCGAGCTGAGTCGCGTGTTAAAAGCGGAAGGGCTGTTGATGTTTTCCACCTTCGGGCCGGATACCCTGAAAGAGCTGCGCGCCGCTTTTCAAGGTGTGGATGGCTACAACCACATCAACCGCTTCGCCGACATGCACGACATCGGCGACATGTTGGTGGCGGCTGGTTTTGCCGCGCCGGTGATGGACATAGAAATCATCACGCTCACTTATAACGATGTGAAAGCGGTGATGCAGGATTTGCGCAACATCGGCGCGCACAACGTCACCGTTGGACGGGGGCAGGGGTTGATGGGCAAGACAGCGTGGAACACGGTGCTGCAGAATTATGAACGCCTGCGCCGCGACGGAAAATTACCCGCGACTTTTGAGGTGGTCTACGGCCATGCGTGGAAGCCGACGCCGAAAAAAATTGCGGATGGGCGCAAGATTATCAAGACAGATTTTAACCTGCGCCAACGCGACGGCAAGCCATGAACTACTTCGTCACCGGCACCGATACCGGCGTTGGCAAGACGCTGATCAGTTGCGCGCTGTTGTATGTCTTCGCCGCACAAGGTAAGCATGTGGTCGGTATGAAGCCGCTGGCGGCGGGGTGTGATGAGGATGGCGTGAACGCGGACGTAAAACAATTGCGCGCCGCCAGTAATATCCTGGCGACTCTTGGTCAGATCAATCCCTACAGTTTTATGCCTCCGATTGCGCCGCATATTGCCGCACGAAATGCCGGGGTGCGCATTGAGCTGGCGCGTATCCTGACTTCGTATCGTGAGCTGATCTCGCAGGCGGAGGTGGTGATTGTGGAAGGGGCGGGCGGTTTCTGCGTGCCGTTGAACGACCAGCAGACCAGCGCCGATCTGGTCAAGGAATTGAATGTGCCGGTCATCCTGGTGGTGGGTATGCGGCTGGGCTGTCTCAACCATGCGCTGCTGACAGTGCGAGCAATTGCCGATTACCAGCTAGAATGCGCGGGCTGGGTGGCGAATGTGCTGGATGCGGACATGGAGGCATTGTCGGAGAACATCGAGGCCTTGCGCGAGCGCATCGCTGCGCCATTGCTGGGTATCGTGCCGTATCAGGCAACGCCGGATGCGCAGGCGGTGGCACAGTATCTGGATTTGAGTTTGTTGGGTGGGGCCGCCGACGTCCCCGTCGGCAATTTGATGATAAATGCCGACGAGGACGTCGGCGCTCCCCAGGGTGAAAGGTCAAATGAGTGAGTTCAGCATCATCGCCGCGTTCATGGTAGGCCTGCTCGGCGGCGTGCATTGTCTCGGCATGTGCGGCAGTATCGTCGGCATGTTCACCGCGCAACTACCGAAGGTGGGTGCACGCTGGCCGTTCCACCTGGCTTATAGCAGCGGACGCATCGCTAGTTACGCGGTAGCGGGGGCATTGGTCGGGGCAATCGGGCAGGCCGGATTGCTGCTGCGCGATGAGGTGCCGCTGCAGCACTTGCTGTATGCGCTGTCCAGCCTGATGCTGGTTGCGCTGGGGCTGTATCTGGCCGGTATCTGGGGCGTGGTGCGCCACCTCGAGCTGGCCGGACGCGGCGTGTGGCAACGCATCCAGCCCTATACGCGCCATTTTCTGCCGGTGAATAGCGTGCCACGCGCCCTGGCGCTGGGTGTGCTGTGGGGCTGGTTGCCGTGCGGGCTGGTATATAGCTTGCTGGTCATGGCATTGGCCAGCGGCAGCGCACCGCAGGGTGCGCTGGTCATGCTGGCTTTCGGGCTGGGTACCTTACCCAATCTGCTGGCCATAGGCTTGTTCTGGGAACGTTGCCGCCACTGGGTGCAAGCGCCGCGCGTGCGGCTGGCGGCGGGGCTGATCGTGATGGGGTTCGGGGTATATGGGCTGTTCAAAGTTAGCTATACCTTTTATGTGCATGGTTGGGCGGGGGCGTGTCATGTGGCTGCGTAACCTGCTGCTTTACGCATTCGCCCTTACTCTTTCCGCCTGTGAAGAGCCAAAACTGCCCTCGCCATTCCAGGCCAGTGATGTCAGCGCAAAATACGCTGGAGCCAATTTCCACTTGACCGACCACAACGGCCAGCCGCGCAGCCTGGCGGATTACCGCGGCAAGGTGGTGGTGCTGTTCTTCGGTTACACCCAGTGCCCGGATATATGCCCGACCACGCTGGCAGATCTGGCGCAAGTGCTGCGCTTGCTCGGCCAGGATGCGGAGCGGGTGCAGGTGCTGTTCGCCACCCTCGATCCGCAACGCGATACACCCGAGCTGCTGGCTAAATTCGTTCCAGCTTTTCATCCTTCATTTCTTGCCCTGTATGGCGATGAACAAACTACCGATCAGGCAGCCCGGGCATTCGGCGTGAGCTATCAGAAACAGCCCGGCAAGAACAGTAGCTACACGCTGGATCATTTTATCGGCACTTATCTCATCGGTGCCAGCGGCAAACCGGTGCTGCTCGCACCTTACGGCCAGCGCGCCGAACTGTTGGCACAGGATATAAAATTGCTGTTGCGCATGGCGCGCTAGTAGTCAGCCATCCTGGATTTGATGTACTTGTTTTGCGATCCCAGCCCAACCCCTCCAGCCTCCCCTTGTCAGGGGAGGAGCGCACACCACTCCTCCCCTGACAAGGGGAGGCTGGAGGGGTTGGGTTTTGGGCGAGAAAGTTTCCCTCGCTTGATGTTATGATAAATGCATAAATCCTCTCTAATTTTGCGAGATGCATCATGTTATTAAGTAGCCTGCCCAAAAAATCTTCCCCGCTACCCACCCGGCTGGCTATCTTGCTGCGCGAATCGCGCTGGCTGCTGCTGGTGGCGGCGGCGGCTTATTTAATCCTGATCATGGTTGGCTATGACCGCAGCGACCCTGCGTGGTCGCATAGCGCCAGCGGAACTGCGCTGCACAATCCGGGCGGTGTGTTCGGCGCATGGCTGGCGGACGTGTTGCTGTCTGTGTTTGGCGTTTCTGCCTGGTGGTGGGTGGCTTTCCTGTTGCAACGGGTGTGGGCGGGCTATCATCAATTGCCTTCCGATAGCCTGTTTGACCGCCGTGCTTTGTGGGTGGCGCTGGCCGGTTTTGCCGTGTTGCTATTGGCCAGTAGTTCGTTAGAAGCATTGCGCTTGCATAGCCTGCAAGTCGCGTTGCCGGATCGGCATGGCGGCATGCTTGGTGTATGGCTGGGCGAAGGCTTGGCGCAGGTGCTTGGATTTACCGGCGCCACATTATTTCTGCTGGTGTTGATGGCGGCCGGCTTCAGCTTGTTCAGCGGCCTGTCGTGGCTGCGCTTCACCGATCGTTTGGGGGCTTCGGTCGAGGCAACTTATTTCTGGGTGAAAAATACCTGGCAGACCTGGCAGGACAAACGCATCGGCGCGCAGGCATTGGGTGAGCGCCTGGCAGTGGTGGAAGAAGAGAAAAAGCGTGTGGAGGATCATCAGCCGATCCACATCGGGCAGCCGCTGTTTGAAGTGCGGCAATCGCAGCGCACGGCGCAAGAGAAACAGGTGCCGCTGTTTGCCGACATGCCGGACTCGCCCTTGCCGCCCCTGCATTTACTGGATAAGTCTAGCCATGAAGTCGAGGCATTGTCCGCCGACACGCTGGAATTCACCTCGCGCCTGATTGAGCGCAAACTCAAGGATTTCGGCGTGGAAATAAAAGTGGTGGCGGCCTATCCCGGCCCGGTCATCACGCGCTACGAAATCGAGCCGGCGGTCGGGGTGAAGGGTAGCCAGGTCACCAATCTGGTGCGGGATCTAGCGCGTGCACTGTCGGTAGTCAGTATCCGCGTGGTGGAAACGATTCCTGGCAAGGCCTACATGGCGCTGGAGTTGCCCAACCCGAAACGACAGATTGTGAAGCTGTCCGAGATTTTGAGTTCACAGGCTTACGCCGATATGCACTCGCCGCTGGCCATGGCCATGGGCAAGGATATCTCCGGCAAACCGGTGGTGGCCGATCTGGGCAAGATGCCGCACGTGCTGGTGGCCGGCACCACTGGCTCGGGCAAGTCGGTGGCGATCAATGCCATGCTGCTGAGCCTGTTGTACAAATCCACGCCGCAGCAGGTACGTTTGCTGCTGATTGACCCGAAGATGCTCGAGCTATCGGTGTATGAAGGCATCCCGCATCTGCTGGCACCGGTGGTGACCGACATGCGCCAGGCCGCCTCTGCCTTAAACTGGTGCGTGCAGGAAATGGACAAGCGCTATCGCTTGATGTCTGCGCTCGGTGTGCGCAACATCGCCGGTTACAACCAGAAAGTGCGCGACGCGGTCAAGGTCGAGCAGCCACTCACCAATCCATTTACCCTTACACCGGATCATCCTGAGGCGCTGGAAGAATTGCCGTTCATCGTGGTGTTCATAGACGAACTGGCCGACATGATGATGGTGGTGGGCAAGAAAGTTGAGGAGTTGATCGCGCGCCTGGCTGCAAAAGCGCGCGCCTCCGGCATCCATTTGGTATTGGCGACGCAGCGTCCGTCGGTAGACGTGATCACCGGCCTGATCAAGGCCAACGTGCCAACCCGCGTGGCGTTCCAGGTGTCGTCCAAGATAGATTCACGCACGATACTTGATCAGATGGGCGCGGAGGCGCTGTTAGGGCAGGGCGACATGCTTTACCTGCCGCCGGGTACCGGCTATCCGCAGCGCGTACACGGTGCCTTCGTGTCCGACCAGGAAGTGCACCGCGTGGCTGAGTACCTCAAAGCGCAGGGCGCGCCGCAATATGCCGAGGGCGTGCTGACTTCGTTGGAAGAGCAGGAGGCGGGCGGGGATGCCGAAGGCAGTGCGGATGGCGAAGCTGATGCGCTGTATGACCAGGCGGTGGAAATCGTGCTGAAATCGCGCCGCGCTTCCATCTCGCTGGTGCAGCGCCATTTGCGCATCGGCTACAACCGCGCCGCGCGCCTGGTAGAACAGATGGAGCGCGCCGGGGTGGTCACGCCGATGCAGAGCAACGGCAATCGCGAAGTGATCGCGCCTGCGCGAGCGGAATAAACCCCAACCCCTCCCGGCCTCCCCTTGTCAGGGGAGGAGACCACCTGCTCTCCTCCCCTGAGAAGGGGAGGCCGGGAGGGGTTAGAAACGTAAAATAAAATCAGGAATTCCCAATGCCAAAATTTTTAGTTTTTTTGTTTCTCGCCTTGCCACTCGCCGCCCAAGCCGCCGCTACCGACAATCTGAAAAATTTCATCGCCGCCACGCATTCGGCGCAGGCTGACTTCACGCAAACGGTGCTGGACAAGAGCGGCAAGCGTTTGCAGAGCGCATCCGGCACCATGCAGTTTATGCGCCCCGGCAAGTTCCGCTGGGCGTACCAGAAGCCGTATGAGCAACTCATCGTCGGCGACGGTGCGAAGTTCTGGCTGCATGATGTAGACCTCAACCAGGTCACGGTGAAAAAAATGGATGAGGCGCTCGGCAGCAGTCCCGCTGCCTTGCTCTCCGGCAACAACGAAATCGAGCGCGGCTTTGTGCTCGAGGACATCGGTGAACGGGACGGGCTGGACTGGCTGCAAGCAACGCCGCGGACACAAGACACCAGCTTTGAAAAAATTCTCATGGCGTTCAACGCGCAGTCTGACCTAGTCATCATGGAGCTGTATGACGCTTTCGGCCACAAAACTGTATTGAAATTTTCGAATATGAAACGCAACCCGCAACTGTCACCGACGCTATTCAAGTTCGTGCCGCCCAAGGGGGCGGACGTGCTGGGGGAATAAATCCCTCCCAACCTCCCCTTGTCATAACCAGCGACTTGGCTATCGTCTTTTGATAGCCTAGTCGAATGGCTAGCAGTTCCATCAGGGGAGGAGGCCGCGCTTGCCCCTCCCCCCTCCCCTGACAAGGGGAGGTTGGGAGGGGTTATAGCGTATTATCATTACCAAACCATGATTACCACTAACAGCAACCTGTTCGATTCTCCTTCCCCCGCCGCCCCGCTCGCTGAACGCCTGCGCCCCAAACATATTGATGAAGTTATCGGCCAATCGCATCTTCTAGGTGCAGGTAGGCCGCTGCGCATGGCATTTGAATCCGGCAAGCTGCACTCGATGATCTTGTGGGGGCCGCCGGGTGTGGGCAAAACCACGCTGGCGCGTTTGATGGCGTCGGCCTTCGACGCTGAGTTTGTGCCGTTGTCGGCGGTGCTGTCCGGGGTGAAAGACATTCGCGATGCCATCGCGCAGGCGCAACACACTTTGCAGCAAAGCGGCCGTCACACCATTTTGTTTGTGGACGAAGTGCATCGTTTCAATAAATCCCAGCAGGATGCCTTTCTGCCTTTCGTCGAACAGGGCCTGGTCACTTTCATCGGCGCGACCACCGAGAATCCTTCCTTTGAAGTGAACGGCGCGCTGCTGTCGCGTGCCCAGGTGTACGTGTTGCAGCCTTTGTCCGGGGCCGAGTTGGGCGCTTTGTTTCAGCGCGCACAACAGGAGGCATTGTTGGATTTGAAATTTGACGATGCAGCACGCGAACGCATTATCGGGTTTGCCGATGGCGATGCACGCCGCTTGCTCAATGTGCTGGAGCAGTTGCAGACCGCAGCGCAGGCGGCCAAGATCAAAAATATTGATGCCACCTTTCTCGACAACACGCTGGCGCAGAGCCTGCGCCGTTTCGACAAGGGCGGCGAAGCGTTCTACGACCAGATTTCCGCGCTGCACAAATCGGTGCGCGGTTCCAATCCAGACGCCGCGCTGTATTGGCTGGTGCGCATGCTGGATGGCGGCGCCGACCCCAGATATCTTGCGCGGCGCATCGTGCGCATGGCGTGGGAAGATGTCGGCCTGGCCGACCCGCGCGCGATCCAGATTACCGTAGATGCAGCGGCAACTTACGAGCGCCTTGGCTCGCCGGAGGGCGAGCTGGCGCTGGCACAAGCAGTGTTGTACATGGCCGCTGCGGCCAAATCAAATGCGGGCTATGTCGCGTATAATGCCGCGCGCGCCTTCGTGGCTCAAGATAGTTCGCGTCCAGTGCCGCTGCATTTGCGCAATGCGCCGACCAAGCTGATGAAGCAGCTTGATTACGGCAAAGATTATCGCTACGCGCATGATGAGCAAGAAGGCTATGCGGCAGACGAAAATTATTTCCCCGAGGGGTTGCCGGAAGTGAGTTTTTATCAGCCGACCGGGCGCGGGCTGGAAGCCAAGATTGCCGAGAAGTTGGCGCACTTGCGTGAGTTGGATGCAGCCAAAAAGAAAATGTAGGGTGGGCTGTGCCCACCATGTCGGGCGTAGCCCGACCTACGGGATGCGGGATTTGAATTCGGAGTTTTTATGTTAGACCTACAAACATTACGCACAGACTTGGCGAGCGTTACCGCACGTTTGGCGACACGCGGCTTCGAGCTGAACCCCGTGCGTTTCGAGCAACTGGAAGGCGAACGCAAAACCATCCAGACGCGCACGCAAGATCTACAAGCCAAGCGTAACTCCAGCTCTAAGCTGATCGGCCAGGCCAAGGCCAAGGGCGCGGATGCCTCGGCTATCATGGCTGAAGTGGCTGGGTTGGGCGACGAGCTGAAGCAACTCGAAGCACAACTTGAGCGCATACAGCAGGACTTGCAAGCCTTCCTCGCCATCATTCCCAATGCCCCGCACGCCAGCGTACCAGTGGGAAAGTCCGAAGCAGACAATCTCGAAGTGCGTCGCGTGGGCACGCCGCAAAAATTTGATTTCGACGTTAAAGATCACGTCAGCGTAGGTGAAGCATTGGGCGGATTGGATTTCGAGACTGCCGCCAAGATCAGCGGTGCGCGCTTTTCTTTGTTGAAAGGCCCGCTGGCGCGGCTGCATCGTGCGTTGTCCCAGTTCATGCTCGACACGCACACCGACCTGCACGGCTATACCGAAGTGTATGTGCCTTATTTGGTGAACGCCGAGTCTATGCGTGGCACCGGGCAGTTGCCGAAATTCGAGGCGGATTCGTTTCGTGTGCCGCGCGTGATGGGTGAGCAAGGCGAGCAGAATTTTTATTTAATTCCCACCGCCGAAGTCCCCGTAACCAATATGGTGCGCGACAGCATCGTGTCGTTGGAACACCTGCCGCTGAAGTATGTGGCGCACACGCCGTGTTTCCGCAGCGAGGCCGGTTCTTACGGGCGAGACACGCGCGGCATGATCCGCCAGCACCAGTTCGATAAGGTAGAGCTGGTGCAGATTGCGCACCCAGAAAAATCCTATCAAGCGCTGGAACAATTACTCGGCCATGCCGAAACGATATTGCAAAAACTCAATCTTCCCTATCGCGTAATGAAGCTATGCACCAGCGACATGGGTTTTTCCGCTGCGCTGACTTATGACATTGAAGTGTGGCTGCCGGCGCAAAACACTTACCGCGAGATTTCTTCCTGCACCAATTGCGAAGCCTTTCAGGCGCGGCGCATGCAGGCACGTTTCCGTAATGAACAGGGCAAGACTGAACTGCTGCACACGGTGAACGGTTCCGGCCTGGCGGTGGGGCGTACGCTGGTGGCCGTGTTGGAGAATTATCAGCAGGCCGATGGTAGCGTAAAAATTCCAGAAGTGCTGCGCCCATACATGGGCGGGTTGGAAGCCATCAAGGCAAGCTGAGTTTTATCCCGGCGGGAAGATGCAAGCCGAACGGCGTTGATGGGAAGTAGGGCGTTGGTTGCAGGCCCAGGTGCTTCAGTATGTCATGGTGCAGGCGCACCGTTTCGACAAAGATCACCGCCTCACCGCCGCGCGCATGGCCATGCTTGGCTTGCTCGAAATATCGCGGATCCGCCAGCAGCGGCATTACCTTTTTCACGTCCGCCCATGCGTCCGGATTCAGGCCGGAACGCTGCGCCAGAATGCGCGCGTCTTCCAGACTGCCGTAGCCCTGGTTGTAAGCGGCCAGC